>JBBPYI010000025.1:0-4052 GCA_038200075.1 Mycobacteriales bacterium | reverse complement strand
CAGGGGTGAGCAGCGCATCGCCCCGCTCGACCTCGCTGCGCTCGACGCCGCGCAGGTTAACCGCAACCCGGGCGACTGCCCCCACCTCGTCGAGGGGCCGGCCCAGACTCTGCAGCGCGCGGACGCGCACCGGACGGCCGCGCAGGATCAGCTCGTCGCCGGTCCGCAGCGTGCCGGCCCCCAGCGTTCCGGTCACGACGGTGCCGCTGCCCCGCACCGTGAACGCCCGGTCGACCCAGAGCCGGACGGGACCCGTGACATCAGGGACGGGCAGCCGCGTCACGAGGCGGTCCAGCGCGGCCCGCAGCTCCGGCAGACCCGCACCGGTCGCGCCCGACACGGCGACCATCTCGACCTCGCCGAGACTGGACCCGCTCAGCTGCTCCAGAGCCTGCTCGGTAGCGCTGGCTGGGTCGGCCAGGTCGCTGCGCGTCACCGCCAGCAGACCGCGGGTCAGCCCCAGGGCGTTCACAGCAGCCAGGTGCTCGCCGGACTGCCGTCGCCACCCCTCGTCGGCCGCGACGACCATGAGAACGGCCGGCGCCGGACCCAGACCGGCGAGCATGTTGCCGATGAAGCGCTGGTGACCGGGCACGTCGACGAAGCCCAGGACCGCACCGGACGGCAGCGGGGCCCAGGCGTAGCCGAGGTCGATGGTCATGCCGCGCCGGCGTTCCTCAGCCCACCGGTCGGGCTCCATCCCGGTCAGCGCCCGCACCAGGGTGCTCTTGCCGTGGTCGACGTGCCCGGCGGTAGCGACGACGTGCACTACAGCCGCCCCACCGCGAGCACGGCCGAGGCGACGCGATCGTCGTCGGCCTCGGGGCTGCACCGCGGGTCCAGCCGGCACGCGCCGCGCTCGAGGCGAGCGACGACGCACGGGTCCCCGGCGCGCAGAGCCGGGGCGTACGCCTCGGGCAGCGCGACGGCCCAGCCAGGCAGGGCCAGCCCGGGCGCCCCTCCCCCGCCGACCGCGCCGTCGCTGGCGACCACCTCGCCTCCGGCGCGCGCAGCCAGCGTCTCGCACCGCTCGCGCAGCCGTCCCGGGTCGGCGGTCAGGGACTGCCAGGCGGGCGTACGGGGTCCGCGCAGCGTCGCCTCGAGCGCAGCGAGGGTGAGCTTGTCGACTCGCAGCGCGCGCTGCAGAGGGTGCCGGCGCAGCTGGTCGAGGATGTCGGCGCGACCGAGCAGCAGCCCGGCCTGGGGTCCGCCGAGCAGCTTGTCGCCGCTGGCGGTCACGACCGACGCGCCGTGGCGTAACGCGGTGCGGGCGTCGGGCTCGTCGGGCAGCAGCGGATGGGGCGCCAGCAGTCCGCTGCCGATGTCGACCACGACGGGCACGCCGAGACCGGCCAGGGCCTGGACGTCGACCTCACTGGTGAAGCCCTGGACCCGGAAGTTGCTGGGGTGGACCTTGAGCACGCAGCCGGTGTCGGGCCCGATCGCCTCGGCGTAGTCGCGCAGGTGGGTGCGGTTGGTCGTGCCGACCTCGCGCAGCCGTGCTCCGGTGCTGGCAATGAGGTCTGGAAGCCTGAATCCGTCGCCGATCTCGACCATCTCGCCTCGGCTGACCACGACCTCGCGACCCGCGGCGAGCGCGGTCGTCGCCAGCACGAGCGCAGCGGCGCCGTTGTTGACGGCCAGCACGTCCTGCGCCTCCGGCACGGCGTCGCGCAGCGCCGCGAGCGTGCCTCGTCCGCGGCGGGCCCTGGTGCCGTCTGCGACGTCGAACTCGACATCGACATAACCGGCAGCCGCCGTGACCGCCTCGACGGCGGCCGGTGACAGCGGCGCGCGACCGAGGTTGGTGTGCAGCACGACCCCGGTGGCGTTGAGCACCGGCCGCAGGGTGGTGGCGCGGTGCGGCAGAGACGTGAGGGCGTACGCCACGACCTGCTCGGGAGCAAGCTGTCCAGCGCGGGCCAGGCCCTGCGCGGTGACGACGGCGTTCTTGATGAGCTCCGGCCCGAGCCGGGCAGCCGCCTCGACCAGCGCTGGGTCGGCCAGCGCGACGTCGGTGCGCGGCACCCGGCGGCGCGGGTCGGAAGTACCGCTCACCCGGTCTGTCCTTTCCTGGTAGCCCGGACCAGGCGCACAGCGAGCAGTGCAGCCAGCCCCGTCAGCAGCGTGAGCGGGACCTGGACGGCCGCGCGCGCGGCGAGCACCGCGGGGATGAACGGCGCGCAGAAGCCAACGTAGGCGCAACCGAGGAAGGTCGCCGACAACGCGCCGCGACGGGTCGGCTGGGCGAGCCGGGCTGTCAGGCCCAGACCCGCCGCCAGCGCCAGGCCACCGCCGGAACCGAGCAGGAGGGCGGCGGCAAGCAGCAGCGGCGGCGACCCCGTACCGGCTCCGAGGGTTGCCAGCAGGAAGCCGACCGCGCCTGAGCTCACCCCCACCACGGCGCTCCAGCGGCCGAGCCGCTGCTGCAAGGGCGCGGCCAGGGTGCCCGCCCCCAGGGTGATCCCGGCGAGCAGACCGGTGAGCAGCACCGGCGGCGCCGAGGTCTCCACCAGCAGCGGCACGGCCGAGATCACGACGGAGGGGACGGCGTAGACGCAGACCGACAGTGGCAGCAGGACGGTCAGCAGGGTCCGCCGATCCTTGGTCAGCACCAACGGTCCGCGAGCCTCGGGTCGCTCGACGGCGACCTCGACGGTCTCCGGCAGCGAACGCGCGACGACCAGCCCGACGGCCACCAGCGCGACGTGCACCAGATACGGCAGGGTCGTCGGCAGAGGGGCGTACTCGGCGAGCAACCCCGAGGTCAGCGGTCCGAGTGAGAAGCCGGCCGTCATCGCGACCGCCGCCCGCCGACCAGCCGCGCCGGCGCCAGCGATCGCCGACAGCTCCGCGACCCAGGCACTTGCCGCGCTGAAGACGGCCCCGCTGACCGCCCCCTGCAGGAAACGGCCGAAGAACAGCAGCGGCAACGAGGACGCCGCGGCGATGAGCAGCAACGAGACGCCGGCGGCCGCGACCATCAACGGCAGCACGACCCGGCGTCGCCCGAGCCGGTCCTACAGCGGGCCGGCGAAGAAGATGGCGGGCACCAGGCCGGCCGCGTAGACCCCGAAGACGGCGGTCAGCACATCGGGGCCGAGATCGAGGGTGTCGCGGTAGACCAGCAGCAGCGGGGTCGGGACGTTGGTGCCGGCAGCGACGGTGAACAGCGCGAACGCCGCGCGCCGCCAGGTCCGTGCGTCCACCACGTCAGGCAGGCTACGGCTCCGTCGGGGCATGCCCGGCGGTCAGGTAGTAGCGACCCATCGCCTTGGTGCCCTCTGTCGGCAGACCCCGGTCCCACAGCTCCCGGCCTTTGAGCTCCGTGCACCGCTCGGCAGTCACCAGGGCGTCGACCGTGCGCTGCAGCGCCGACAACGACAGCCCCGCTGCCGCCAGTCGCTGGCCGACCGGAGCGTCCGGGTCGCCGGCGGCGACGCCGGCGCGGTCCAGGAGCGCCAGGCCTACCGAGCCGATCGACAGCGGTGCATCACCCAGCACCGCCAGGACGTCGTCGTCGGTCGGCTGCATGCGAGGCCTTTCGAGCGGAGGCGGACGACGTCGACCCTCAAGTATGCCCAATGGCCGGCGCCGATGGCAGGACCAGCGTGACGGAGGTCCCTCCCGGCGGGTGGTCGCAGAGGGCGTACGGGAAGCGGGCCGGCGGATAGGCGTGGTGGCCGCCGAGGGTGCAGAGCCGGAGCTCCCCGCCCAGCCTGACGGTGAGGCCGTGGACGAGCCCGAGCCCGAGCCCGCTGCCGGCGGTGGTACGGGCCTCGTCTGCTCGCCGGAACCGCTCGACGGCGTGCGGCACGAACGAGGCCGGCATGCCCGGTCCGTCGTCAGTGACGGTCGCGATCCCGCAGGCCGCGTCCTGTCGGATCCGCATCGTGACGGCGCTGCCACCGCCATGTCGGACGGCGTTGTCGACGAGGTTGCCGAGCAGCAGGTCGAGCTGCTCGTCGTCCGCTGCGACGGTCACCGGATCAGTGACGTCCGCCGCTACGTCGCAGTCCTGCGCCCTGCCTCGCCCAGCTGCGCGCCTGCCT
>JBBPYI010000024.1:0-3744 GCA_038200075.1 Mycobacteriales bacterium | reverse complement strand
CGGTCGCGGACTACCCGCAGACCGGCGACGCGGTCCACGAGGCACTGGCGCGCTGGCCGCGCAGCAGCCGCATCGACGAGCGCGACTTCCTGCTCGACGTGCTGCACCCCGGCGGCGACCCGGTGAGCGTCGCCGAGCGGGAGGGTCTGCTCTGAAGGCGATCGGGATCGTCGTTCCCGCCCACGACGAGCAGGCGCTGCTGCCTGCCTGCCTGGCGTCGCTTCGACGTGCGGCCCGCCACCCGGCTCTGCGGGACGTCGAGGTGCACCTGGTCCCCGTGCTCGACGCGTGCTCGGACGACAGCGGCGAGACGGTGCCGGGCGTCCTGGAGGTGCAGGCGCGCAACGTGGGTGTGGCCCGGGCCGCCGGCTTCGCCGAGGTGCTGCGTCGCGAGGCCGGACGCGCTCCCGCCGAGCTGTGGCTGGCCACCACCGACGCCGACACGACCGTGCCGGCCGACTGGCTGGCCGCCCAGCTGGACCTGGCCAAGGCCGGCGCCGAGGTCGTCGCAGGCACCGTACGGGTGCAGGACTGGTCCGAGCAGCCGGACGCGGCCAGGCGCCGTTTCGGCGCGACCTACGGCTCCCCCCGCGCGGGTCACCTGCATGTGCACGGCGCGAACCTGGGCCTGTCGGCTGCGGCCTATCTCGACGCCGGTGGCGTGCCGCCGCTGGCGCTGGCTGAGGACCAGGCGCTGGTCGACGCGCTCCGCTCGCGGGCCCGTCGCCTGGTCGCCACCGGACGGATCCCCGTCCTCACCAGCGGCCGGCGCGAGAGCCGGACAATCGGCGGCTTCGCCGACCACCTGCGCGAGCTGGGGTCCTGACTACCCGCCGATGGCCGACATCGGCCGGTCGGGCTGGACGAATCCGGGGTCTCCGATGCCGTGGCCCTTCTTCTTGCCCGCCACCGCGACCCGCAGCCGCTCGGCGAGCTCGTCGTCGCTCGCCCCCTCTCGCAGCGGCGCCCGCAGATCGGACTCGTCACGGGCGAACAGGCAGTTGCGCACCTGGCCGTCGGCGGTCAGGCGCAACCGGTCGCACGAGGCGCAGAACGGTCGGCTCACCGACCCGACGATCCCGACCGTCGCGGGTCCCCCGTCGACGACGAACTCCTCCGCCGGAGCGCTGCCGCGGGTCTGGACGGGCGTGAGCACGTGGTCGCGCGAGAGCACGTCCAGGATCTCGTCGGCGTCGACCATCGTGCCGCGGTCCCAGCCGTGCTGGGGGTCCAGCGGCATCTGCTCGATGAAGCGCAGCGCATAGCCCTCGGCCAGCGCCCACTCCAGCAGCTCGCTCGCCTCGTCGTCGTTGACCCCGCGCATCAGCACCGTGTTGACCTTGACCGGCTCGAGTCCGGCAGCCTTGGCCGCCTGCAGCCCGCGAAGCACGTCGGCGTGCCGGTCGCGCAGGGTCAGGGCCAGGAAGCGGTCGGGGCGCAGGGAGTCCAGGCTGACGTTCACCCGGCGGAGCCCGGCGTCCTTGAGGGCCTGCGCCTGGCGCTCCAGCCCGACGCCGTTGGTGGTGAGCGACAACGACAGCTCCAGCGCGGCCAGCCGCTCGATCAGACCCGGCAGGCCCCGGCGCAGCAGCGGCTCCCCACCGGTCAGGCGTACGGTCCGCACCCCCATCGACGCGAACACGCCGACCAGACGCACGAGCTCGTCATCGGTGAGCAGCTCAGGCTTGGCCAGCCAGTCCAGACCTTCGGCCGGCATGCAGTAGGTGCACCGCAGGTTGCAGCGATCGGTCAGCGACAGACGCAGATCGGTGTGCACCCGACCGAAGCCGTCGACGAGTGGGGCCCTCATCACCTGACTCTACGTGGCCACACTCACGCCGACATCGCCCCGCCGCCAGGGCCACCTGCACGATGCCGTCCTCGACACGGATGTCGAAGACCGCGACCATCTCGAAGCAGCAACGCAACCTGCCGCGTCCACAGTGTCGGCGCCGTCGTCCCGTCCGGAGGAGTCCGCCCATGACCGACCCCGTCGCGTACGGTTCCGAACCGCTCGCCGGGTTCACGGTCGCCGTGACCGCGGCCCGCCGACGTGAAGAGCTGACCGCACTGCTGACCCGGCGTGGGGCACGGGTCGTGCAGGCGCCGGCGATCCGCATCGTGTCGACTCACGACGACGACCAACTGCTGCTCGCGACGCAGACCTGCCTTGCCGCCCCGCCCGACGTCGTGGTCGTGACGACCGGTATCGGCTTTCGCGGCTGGCTGGAGGCGGCCGACGGCTGGGGCTTGGGCTTAGCGCTGCGCGAACGCTTCGCCGCCTCGGAGCTGCTGACCCGCGGGCCGAAGGCCAAGGGTGCCGTCCGCGCCGCCGGGCTGGCTGAAACCTGGTCACCTGACAGTGAGGCCAGTGACGAGGTGCTGGTCCGGTTGCTGGCCCAGGGTGTCGCAGGGCGCCGGGTGGCCGTGCAGCTGCATGGAGAACCGCTGGCAGAGTTCACCGCCGCGCTGCGTGAGGCGGGCGCCGAGGTGGTCGAGATTCCCGTCTACCGCTGGATCCCGGCTGAGGACATCCGTCCGCTCCGGCGCCTGGTCGAGCAGGTCGTCTCCGGTCAGGTCGACTGCGTGACCTTCACCAGTGCCCCAGCCGTCCTCAGCATCATGGACGTCGCCCGGGAGGGCGGTCGCGACGCCGCTCTCGTCGAAGCGCTCAAGGGGGACGTACTGGCCGCGTGCGTCGGGCCGGTCACCGCCGCCCCGTTGGAGCGGCTCGGTGTGTCCACCGTGCAGCCCGAGCGGGCCCGACTGGGGAATCTGGTCCGCGCCGTCGTCGAGCAGCTGCCCGCCCGCCGTACCCGCAGAACGCAAGCCGACGGACACCAGCCCTAGCTGGTGCACGGCAGTGCGGCGGACGCCGGCCGGCCGCCTGCCGGCGTCTGACACCCCCTGTTGCGCCCTGCTGTCCGGAGCCGTCGAGGCTTCCGGCAGGAGGACGCAAGGGTGTGGATCTAGAGCTTCTTGGCCCACTCGTCGTACGACGGCGCTTCGGCCCCGACGGTGGTCTCGCCGCCGTGACCGGTCAGAACCCGGGTCTCGGGCGGCAGCGCGAACAACCGGGTCCGGATCGAGTCCAGGATCGTCGGGTAGTCGCTGTAGGACCGCCCGGTCGCGCCAGGACCGCCCTGGAACAGCGTGTCGCCGGTCAGCACCACCCCGAGGTCCGGGACGGAGAAGCAGACCGCCCCGGGTGCGTGCCCCGGGGTGTGCAGGACGTGCAGCGTGGTCCCGGCGACCTCCAGGGTCTGGCCCTCTCGCAGCGAGCCGTCGGGCTCGTGCTTGGCGTGGGTCAGGTCCCAGAGCACCCGGTCGTCGGGGTGCAGCAGGACCGGGGCCGACAGTCGCTCCCCGAGCTCAGGGGCGTAGCGCACGTGGTCGTCGTGAGCGTGGGTGCAGGCGATCGCCGCGACGGTCCGGTCACCGACGGCCTCGGCGATCGCATCGGCGTCGTGCGGCGCGTCGACGACGATGACCTCGTTGTCGTCACCGATCAGCCAGACGTTGTTGTCGACGTCGAAGGTCTGACCGTCCAGGCTGAACGTGCCACTGGTGACCAGGTGCTCGATGCGCGCGGTCACGACTTGTCCAGCACGACCACGGAGCGCAGGACGCCGCCCCCCGCACCCGTGTGATCAGCCATCTTGTGGAAGGCCTCCTCGACCTCGTCGATCGAGATCCGCTCGGTGACGAAGCGGTCGAGGTTGAACCGTCCCTGCTGCCACAGGT
>JBBPYI010000023.1:0-7084 GCA_038200075.1 Mycobacteriales bacterium | reverse complement strand
GGGCAAGGTCACCAAGCTCGTCCCGTTCGGTGCGTTCGTGCGCGTCGACGAGGGCATCGAGGGCCTGGTCCACATCTCCGAGCTGGCCGAGCGCCACGTCGAGATCCCGGAGCAGGTCGTCAACGTCGGTGACGAGCTGCTGGTGAAGGTCATCGACATCGACCTCGAGCGTCGCCGGATCAGCCTGTCGCTCAAGCAGGCCAACGAGACCGGTGTCGGCGGCGAGGCGGTCTTCGACCCCGCGCAGTACGGCATGGCCGCGTCCTACGACGCCGCGGGCGAGTACATCTACCCCGAGGGCTTCGACCCCTCGACCGGCGAGTGGCTGCCGGGTCACGAGGAGGCTCGGGACCTGTGGGAGAAGCAGTACGCCGACGCGGAGAAGCGCTTCGAGGCCCACCAGGAGCAGATCACCCGCATGCAGGCCGCGGATGCGGAGGCGGCTGTGCCGACCTCCTACACCGCCGACGCCAACAGCGCCGAGGGCGAGGCTGCTGAGGACGGCGCCCCCGCCGCTCCCCGGCCGGCTCCCGCGACGACCGGCGGCGGCACGCTGGCCTCCGACGAGGCGCTGCAGGCGCTGCGCGAGAAGCTCTCGGGCGGCGGGCAGTAGCCCACCTGATCGATGCGCAGAGCCCCTACCGGTCCGCCGGTGGGGGCTCTGGCGTTTCCCACACCATCCGCGGGAGCCAGGACCTCCGCGAGCCCGGTCTAGGGGCAATCTCGGGGCCGGTCGCAGCGTGGGCGCCGCGGTGAGAGCGGTCTCGCGGAGGTCCGGGCTCCCGAACTGGCGCCGTCCACAGATGCGCGCGGCCCTCTGGCCAGGGCGGGCTGTCCGGTCCACGGTGGGTCCGTGGACGTCCGCGAGGTCCTGGGGGAGTGCGGTGCGCGACAGCAGGGGCTGGTCACCACCGCCCAGTTCAGGGCGGCGGGGGTCACCCGGTCGGCGCTGACCCGAGCCGTGCAGGCGGGGACGATCGTGCGCACCCGCACGGGGGTCTATGCCGCGGCTGCGCTGGCGCCCTGTCCCCGTGAGGTCGTGGTGGGCGACGCGCCCGCGCCTGCCTACCTCGCCCGAGTGCGTGATGTCCTGCTCGCGCTCGGACCGGGTGCGGCTGCCGCGGGGCGCACCGCTGCCGCCGTGCGCGGTTGGGCCATGCTCGTCGAGCCGCGCACCGTCGAGACGGCGGTACCGCACGGCCGCAGCCGGGCCCATGTCGACGGGGTGCGGGTGCGCCAGCAACGGGCGCCGCTGGCGGTGGAGGAGGTCGAGGTTGCCGCTGGCACCCCGGTCACCGCGACGGCCGCTGAGCAGACCGTGCTCCACCTTGCGGCGACGCTGCCGTTGCTGCAGGCGGTCGTGGTCTGCGACAGCGCGCTGCGGTCCGGACAGGTCGAGCTGGACGCGCTGACGTCGGCCGTCGCCCGGCTGCCGCGTGGGGCGGGCGTGCTGAAGATCAGGCGGGTCCTGCAGCTGGCTGACCCTGCGGCCGGGTCGGTCCTGGAGTCGGTGGCCCGCGTCAAGCTGGTCCTGGCGGGCATTTCCGGCTTCGTCACCCAGGTGGTCCTGCGGTCCGGGTCCCGGCGCATCCTGCGGGTCGACTTCTGCTTCGAGGGAGCCCGGCTGGTCCTGGAGGTGGACGGCCGGCGGTTCCATCCCGACGGTCCTCGAGACCAGGACCTGGACAACCAGCTCGCGGCGGCCGGCTGGCGGGTCCTGCGCTTCGGCTGGTCTGACGTCGTCCACGGCGACGCGTTCGTGGAGCTCGTCAAGGCGGCGCTTGGGAGCCAGGAACTCCACCAGTGCGTCGAGGCCTGAGATCGCCGACCGGGCGTGCTGCGCGACCGGAGCGAACGGCAGCTCGCGGAGGTCTGGGCTCCCGGTGTCTAGGCTGCCCGGATGCGCAAGGTGGGGCTCACGGGTGGGATCGGGTCGGGCAAGTCGGCCGTCAGCCGGCTGCTCGCCAGCCGGGGCGCGGTCGTGGTCGACGCCGACCTTGTCGCCCGCGAGGTCGTCGAGCCCGGCGGTCAGGGGCTCCAGCAGCTGATCCAGGAGTTCGGGCCGCAGGTGCTCCAGGCCGACGGGTCACTGGATCGCGCCGGCCTGGGCCGGGTGGTCTTCGCCGATCCGCAGGCGCTGGCCCGGCTCAACGCCATCACCCATCCGCTGATCGCCGCCCGGACCCGAGAGCTGTTCGCCGCAGCCGAGGCGGGCGGTGCGACGGTGCTCGTCCACGACGTGGCACTGCTCGTGGAGAACGGCCTGGCCGCGGCCTACGACGAGGTCGTCGTCGTCGCGGCGACGGCCATGACCCAGCTGGACCGGCTGACGCGCCTGCGCGGCATGTCCGAAGCTGACGCGCGTGCCCGGATCAACAGCCAGGCGGTGCTGTCGGACCGGCTGACCGTGGCGACCCACGTCATCGACAACGACGGCACGATCCGCGAGCTCGTGCCGCAGGTCGATGCGCTCTGGTCCGGCTGGCAGGGTGAGGGTTCTGTCACCTGCGAGTGACAGTCTGTTTCGCCACGGTGTCACCGGGTATCGGTTAGCGTCACCGAATGCGCCCCCTCGCCCGACGTCGTGTGCGTGCGCTGCTCGGCGACGGGGTGCGGGAGGTGTCCCTGTGTCTGGCCGCGGTGCTGCTGGTCGGGCTGGCAGCCAGCCAGCAGACCCCCGCCCCGGCTCCGGCCGCGCTCGTCGCGGTCGAGGTCGCCCCCGCCCCGGCGGCAACGGCGTCCTCCCCGATGCCGAACCCCCGCCCGGCGCCCGAGCTCGCCGACCGCCTTGTCGACCTGGCTCCCGCTCCGGCGCCCCGGCCGGCGCCGCCCGCAGCGCAGCCCCCGCCGCCCGAGCCGGTCGACCGGTGGCTGCCCAGCGGCACCGGCATGTGGCTGCACGAGTGGCGCCAGAGCGAGCAGGGCCATGCCCCGGAGGTCGTGGCCCGGGCCCGCCGCTCGGGCTTGAGCCATCTCTACGTCCAGACCGGCAGCAGCAAGAAGGGCTGGATCGGCGAGGAGGTCCTGTCCCAGCTGCTGCCGGCGACCAAGGGCACCGGGATCGAGGTCATCGCATGGGACTTCCCCAAGCTCGACGACCCTGAGGCCGACGCCCGGCGGCTGGCCCGCGCGGCCTTCTGGCACCGCGACGGCGTCCCCATGGTGGCCGCGGTCGCCCCCGACGTCGAGACCGCGGCAGAGGGCACGGCGGTCACCCCCGAGCGCGTACGCCGTTACTACACCGAGCTGCGCAAGGTCCTGCCGCGGCGTACGGCCATCCTGGCGACCGTCCCGTGGCCCAGCGAGAAGCGTGTCAAGAAGTACCCGTACGCCACGACCGCGCCCTTCGCCGACGCCATCGTGCCGATGGCCTACTGGTACAACCGCGATCCCGGCCAGGTCACGGCCACCTCCATGAGCTACCTCAAGCGCTTCGGCAAGCCGGTCATGCCGGTCGGGCAGGGCTACGACGGGCGCCTGGACGCGCCCTACCTGCTGGCCGATCCGGATCCGGGCGGCAGCGTGCAGGCCTTCGTCGACGCCGCCCACCGCGGGGGAGCGCGCTCGCTGTCCCTGTGGTCCTGGCAGACCACCGGCGCCGCCCAGTGGGCCGTGCTCGCCGGCGTCTCCGCCCCGGCGCCGGCCCCGGTCGTGACGGTTCCCGACCCCGCCACTCGACCCGCGCCGGACCTGGTCCCGGGGCGCAAGCCCCACCCACGGCGTACGCCGCAGCCCAGCGCGGCGCCCTCCGGGGGCTGAGCGGCGAAACTGTCAGAGCCCGGACGTACCGTGAACGGGTGACCACAGCCCCCCACGGCGCGATGCCCTCCGTGCCGCGCCTCGCCACCGATCTGGCCCGTTCCACCCGGCGCTTCGAGGTCGTCAGCGACTACCAGCCGGCCGGTGACCAGCCCACCGCGATCGTGGACCTGGAGCGCCGGCTGCGCAAGGGTGAGCCCGATGTGGTGCTGCTCGGCGCGACCGGCACCGGCAAGAGCGCGACCACGGCGTGGCTGGTGGAGAAGGTGCAGCGTCCGACGCTGGTGATGGCGCCCAACAAGACGCTGGCCGCGCAGCTGGCGAATGAGTTCCGCGAGTTGCTTCCGCACAACGCGGTGGAGTACTTCGTGAGCTACTACGACTACTACCAGCCCGAGGCGTACGTCCCCCAGACCGACACCTACCTCGAGAAGGACTCCTCGGTCAACGAGGAGGTCGAGCGGCTGCGGCACTCCGCGACGATGAGCCTGCTGACCCGCCGCGACGTGATCGTGGTGGCGTCGGTGTCGTGCATCTACGGCCTCGGCACGCCGCAGGAGTACGTCGACCGGATGGTGCGCCTGCGGGTCGGCGACACGATCGAGCGCGACAAGCTCCTGCGCCGCTTCGTGGACGTGCAGTACACCCGCAACGACCTGGCCTTCACCCGCGGGACCTTCCGGGTGCGCGGCGACACCGTCGAGATCTTCCCGGTCTACGAGGAGCTGGCCGTCCGGATCGAGATGTTCGGCGACGAGATCGAGCGGGTCATGACGCTGCACCCGCTGACCGGCGAGATCATCGCCGAGCACGAGGAGGTGTTCGTCTTCCCCGCCACCCACTACGTGGCCGGTCCGGAGCGGATGGAGCGCGCCACCAAGGGGATCGAGTTGGAGCTCGCCGACCGGCTGACCGAGATGGAGGGCCAGGGCAAGCTGCTGGAGGCCCAGCGCCTGCGCATGCGCACCACCTACGACCTGGAGATGATGCGCCAGGTCGGGTTCTGCAACGGCATCGAGAACTACAGCCGGCACATCGACGGCCGTCCCTCGGGCACGGCGCCGCACACCCTGCTCGACTACTTCCCGGAGGACTTCCTGCTGGTCCTGGACGAGTCGCACGTCACGGTCCCGCAGATCGGCGCGATGTACGAAGGGGACCGCTCGCGCAAGTCGACCCTGGTCGACCACGGCTTCCGGCTGCCCAGCGCGATGGACAACCGGCCGCTGAAGTGGGAGGAGTTCCTCGAGCGCGTCGGCCAGACGGTCTACCTGTCGGCGACCCCGGGGCCCTACGAGCTGAGCCGGGTCAAGGACGACGTGGTCGAGCAGGTCATCCGCCCGACCGGGCTGGTGGACCCCGAGATCGTCGTCAAGCCGACCAAGGGCCAGATCGACGACCTCGTGCACGAGATCCGGGTGCGGGCCGACAAGGACGAGCGGGTCCTGGTCACGACGCTGACCAAGAAGATGAGCGAGGACCTGACCGACTACCTGCTGGAGCTCGGGATCCGGGTGCGCTATCTGCACTCCGAGGTCGACACGATCCGCCGCATCGAGCTGCTCAAGGAGCTGCGCCAGGGCCACTACGACGTGCTGGTGGGCATCAACCTGCTGCGCGAAGGCCTGGACCTGCCCGAGGTCTCGCTGGTCGCGATCCTGGACGCCGACAAGGAGGGATTCCTGCGCAGCGGGACCAGCCTGATCCAGACCATCGGCCGAGCGGCCCGCAACGTCGACGGCCAGGTGCACATGTACGCCGACAAGATCACGCCGTCGATGGCCAAGGCGATCGACGAGACCACCCGGCGCCGCGCCAAGCAGGTGGCCTACAACCTGGAGATGGGGGTCGACCCGCAGCCGCTGCGCAAGCGCATCGCCGACATCCTGGACGACATCGTGCGCGAGGACCCCGAGCTGATGAGCGGGCGCAACGCCAACCGGGGCAAGGCCCCGGTCCCGGGCATGAGCTCGCCGGGCGGCGCCGGCACCCACGCCAAGGATCTCGCGGGGATGCCGCGGGCCGAGCTGGCCATGCTCATCCAGCAGCTGTCGGACCAGATGCACGAGGCGGCCCGGGAGCTCAAGTTCGAGCTGGCCGGCCGGCTGCGCGATGAGGTCAACGAGCTCAAGAAGGAGATGCGCGGCATGGACGCCGCCGGGGTGCGCTGACGGGTTGTGAACGACGGTTACCAACGCGTAGGTAGCCTGGTCTCTCCGGCACATCCTCGAGCCGGCCCAGGACAGGAGCGCCGGTGCAGGGACAACGCTCAGCCGACGGTGGGCGTCCACTGCGCATCGCGCTGCTGAGCTACCGCAGCAAACCGCACTGCGGTGGGCAGGGCGTCTACGTCCGGGCGCTGAGCCGCGAGCTGGTCGCGCTGGGACACAGCGTGGAAGTCGTCAGCGGCCCGCCGTACCCCGACCTCGACCGTGACAGCACGGGCCGAGGTCCGGTGCTCACGCAGGTCCCGAGCCTGGACCTCTATCGCGAACCCGATCCGTTCCGGGTGCCGCGGCTTCGCGAGTTCCGCTCGCCGACCGACCTGCTGGAGTTCCTGCTGATGTGCACGGCGGCCTTCCCCGAGCCGCTGACGTTCAGCCTGCGGGCCGCCCGACTCCTGAAGGGCCGGGCCGGCGACATCGACGTCGTGCACGACAACCAGACCCTGGGCTACGGCCTGCTGCTGTTGCAGCGCGCCGGCCACACCGTGGCCGCCACCGTCCACCACCCGATCACCGAGGACCGCCGCCACGACCTCGTGGCGGCGCGCAGCCAGGGGATCAAGAAGCGGCTGAGCACGCACCGCTGGTACTCCTTCCTGCGCATGCAGGGCCACGTGGTGCGACGGCTGCCGGCCGTGCTGACCGTCTCCCAGAACTCCCACGCCGACATCGTGCGCGACTTCCGGGTCCCGGCCGAGCGCCTGACCGTCGTCCCGGTCGGGGTCGAC
This sequence comes from Mycobacteriales bacterium, assembly GCA_038200075.1. GTDB lineage: Bacteria > Actinomycetota > Actinomycetes > Mycobacteriales > SCTD01 > SCTD01. The sequence goes on along the minus strand of JBBPYI010000023.1, from coordinate 372 downwards.
GTCGACGTCTTCCGGCCGCCGACCCTGCCGCGGGTCCCGGGGCGGATCGTCGCGACCGCCAGCGCCGATGTGCCCTTGAAGGGGCTCGTGCCGCTGCTGGAGGCGGTCGCCAAGCTCCGCACCGAGCGCGACGTCGAGCTCGTCGTCGTCGGCCGGCCCAAGCCCGGCGGCACCGCCGCGGAGGCGATCGAGCGGCTGGGCCTGGCCGGCAGCGTCCGCTTCGTCTCCGGCATCGTTGAGTCCGAGCTCGTCGACCTGTTCGGCTCCGCGCAGGTCGCCGTTGTCCCGAGCCTGTACGAAGGCTTCAGCCTGCCGGCGATCGAGACCCTGGCCTGCGGCACGCCGCTGGTCGCGACGACCGCCGGAGCCCTG
>JBBPYI010000022.1:0-6292 GCA_038200075.1 Mycobacteriales bacterium | reverse complement strand
GGGACGCGTACGCCCCCTGGTGTGCGTACGCCGGTCAAGCGCACCCCGCGCCGTACGGGCGGGGCGTGAGCTCGCGCTCCCCGCGAGCCCCGACCACTCGGCGACGGCAGTGAGCTCGATGACGGGCCCGGCGCACGTCTGGGCCTCCGGCGTGGGCAGCCTGCCCGGCACCGACGCCGCCGAAGCGATCCGGATGGTCCTGGGCGAGTTGCCAGACCTGCCGTTCCTGCCCGAGCTGCCTGCCCGCGGACCGCCCGCCGACCTCGCCGGTCGTACGGCCGCGCTGCTGGCCGAGATGCCGGTGGACCTGCAGCCGACCGGCTGGCGGCTGGTGTCCCGACAGAGCCGCGACGGCCGCCGCGCCCATGACCTGCTCAGCCGGGACCTCGATGCGTTGGAGGAGGCCACCCAGGGTCAGGCGCCGCCGGCGCTCAAGCTGCAGGCCGCCGGGCCGTGGACCCTGGCCGCGACGCTGGAGCTGATGCGCGGGGAGCGGGTGCTGGCCGACCACGGCGCCGTCGACGACCTCGCGCAGTCGCTGGCCGAGGGGCTGCGCCGCCATCTGACCGACGTGGCCACCCGGCTCCCGGGCACACGTCTGGTCCTGCAGCTCGACGAGCCGGCGCTGCCGGCGGTGCTGCGCGCGGGCGTCCCGACCGCCAGCGGCTTCGGTCGCCTGCGGGCGCCGTCGACGCAGCGGGTCCGTGAGGTGCTGGCCCAGGTGCTGGCGGTCGCCGACGACACCGTCGTGCACTGCTGCGCCGAGCAGCCGCCGGTGGAGATCCTGGTCGGCGCGGGCGCGTCAGCGGTCAGCCTCGACGCGACGCTGCTGACGCCGGAGGACGACGAGGCGCTCGGCGTTGCCGTCGAGTCGGGCAAGGCGCTGCTGCTCGGGGTGGTGCCGACGCGCGACACCCGGCTGGACCTCGCTGCCACGATGGAGCCGGTCCGGGTGCTGTGGCGACGGCTTGGCTTCGACCATGACCGCCTGCCCGGCACCGTCGTCATCACACCGACGTGCGGACTGGCGGGCGCCAGTCCGGGGCATGCCCGGGAGGCGTTGTCGAGCTGTGTGGAGATCGCCCGGAGGTTGGGAGAGGAGCCCGAGTGAGCGAGCTGGTCGATGGCGTCCCGGCTGACATCCGCGAACGTCAAGCGGCCCTGTCGCGGCAGCTCGACGAGAACGCCTTCCGCTACTACGTGCTGGACGCGCCGACGATCAGCGACGCCGACTACGACGCGACGATGCGCGAGCTGACGGGCCTGGAGGAGGTGCACCCGTCGCTGGGTACGCCCGACTCGCCGACGCAGAAGGTGATGGGCACCTTCTCCACCGACTTCACCCCGGTCGACCACCTCGAGCGCCTGCTGAGCCTGGGCAACGTCTTCACCGCCGACGAGCTGCGGGAGTGGGGCGTACGCGTGGCCAAGGAGGCCCCGAAGACCCGCTTCCTGTGCGAGCTGAAGATCGACGGTCTTGCGGTCGCCCTTGTCTATCGCGACGGGCTGCTCGTGCGCGCCGCCACCCGCGGCGACGGCCGTACGGGGGAGGACATCACCCCCAACGTCCGGACCCTGCGGTCGGTCCCGCAGCGGCTGGCGGGCGAGGATCTGCCCGCCGTGCTGGAGGTGCGCGGCGAGGTCTTCATCGCGAGCGAGGACTTCGTCCAGCTCAACGCCGGGCTCGTTGCCGAGGGTCGGGCGCCGTTCGCCAACCCCCGCAACGCCGCCGCCGGCAGCCTGCGGCAGAAGGACCCGCGCGTCACCGCGGGTCGACCGCTGTCGCTGACCCTGCACGGCATCGGGGCCCGCGAAGGCTGGGAGCCGGTGAGCCAGAGCGAGGCGTACGCGCAGCTGGGCGCGTGGGGGCTGCCCGTCTCGCCGTACGCCCAGGTCGTCGACGATCTCGACGGCGCCCTGGCCTACATCGCGCAGTGGGGCGAGCACCGGCACGACGTGACCCACGAGATCGACGGCGTCGTGGTCAAGGTCGACGAGCTCGCGCTGCAGCGCAGGCTCGGTGCGACCAGCAGCACGCCGCGCTGGGCGATCGCGCACAAGTACCCGCCCGAGCAGGCCACCACCCGGCTGCGCGACATCATCGTCAGCGTCGGGCGCACCGGCCGGGCCACGCCGTTCGCCATGCTCGAGCCGGTGCACGTCGGCGGCGTGATGGTCGGCACCGCGACGCTGCACAACGCCGGCGAGGTCGCCCGCAAGGACGTCCGGATCGGCGACACCGTCGTCGTACGCCGCGCCGGGGACGTCATCCCCGAGGTCGTCGGGCCTGTCGCAGCCCTGCGCGACGGCAGCGAGCAGGAGTTCGTCATGCCCTCGGCCTGTCCCGAGTGCTCGACCCCGCTGCGACAGCTCCGCGACGGCGACAAGGATCTGCGCTGCCCCAACCACCGGTCCTGCCCCGCGCAGCTGCGGGAACGGGTCTTCTCCATGGCCGGCCGGGTCGCCCTCGACATCGAGGGGCTGGGCTATGAAGCCGCCCGCAGCCTGACCGAGCAGGGCCTGGTGCAGGACGAGGGCGACGTGCTGCTCCTGGACGCCGACAGGCTCGTCGGCAGCGAGTTCTACACGACCAAGAACGGCGCGCTCTCGGCCGCTGCCCGCCAGCTGCTCGCGAGCCTCGAGGTCGTCAAGAGCCGACCGCTGTGGCGATGGCTGGTCGCCATGTCGATCCGGCACGTCGGGGCGCCGACGGCCCGCGACCTGGCACGGCACTTCCGGTCGATGGAGCGGATCGAGACAGCTACCGTCGACGAGCTCGCGGCCGTGGACGGGGTCGGGCCGGTGGTGGCGCAGGCCGTCGCCGACTGGTTCGCGGTCGACTGGCACCGGGGCATCGTCGCCAAGTGGCGGCAGGCCGGAGCGGCGCTGGTCGACGACGGCGCCGACGACGGGCCGCGCCCGCTGGAGGGCGTGACGGTGGTGGTCACCGGCACGCTGGCGTCCTTCAGTCGTGACGGGGCCACCGAGGCGGTGCAGGCGCTCGGCGGCAAGGTGTCGGGCAGCGTCAGCAAGAAGACGGACTTCGTCGTGGCGGGCGCCGATCCGGGCGCCAGCAAGTACGACAAGGCCGTCAAGCTCGGGCTGCCCCTGCTCGACGACGCAGGGCTGAGCGTGCTGCTGGAGTCCGGACCCGATGCGGCCCGTGCCGTGGCGGTCACACCCGAGGCGTAGGGCTCAGGTCCGCGCGGGATGTGCCGAGACATCACCTGAGCCGCGCTCGGCGGTGTCTGCGGGCTGAAGGCGGTGTCGTGAGCAGTCCGCTGTCCACGCAGCGCGCCGACGAGGCCCGCAACAGCTTCCGGGCCCGCTACGAGCTGCCTTTCCGCTCCTACGTCGCGGCGGTGTCGCTCGCCGGTGTGGTCGTGCTGGCACGGGCCGCGACACGTCTGGACCTCGGCGCCCTCGTACGGCTGGAGCCGGCGTTCTGGGCGGCGTGCGCGCTCCTCGTCGTCGCCGAGCTGCGACCGCTGTTCACCGCGGGCGCGCGCGACGCCAACGGCCTGGTCCTGTCGACGGCTTTCGTCTTCGCCATCATGCTCCGTTACGGCCTGCCCGCCGCCGTTCTGGTGCAGGCCGTGGCGGTCGTGCTGTCGGATCTGTCGCGGCGCAAGGCGCTGTGGCGGACGTTCTTCAACGTCGGGCAGTACACGCTCTCGTGGTCGGCCGCGGCGTACGCCATGGGGCTGGCAGGGACGGTCGGCTCGCTCTCGGCGCCGGTAGACCTCGTGGCATCGGACCTGCTGGCCGCTGCTGTCGGCGCCGTGGCCTACTTCACGGTCAATCAGCTGCTGGTCAGCGCCGTGCTGTCGCTCAAGACCGGCCAGGGCATGTGGGGTCAGCTGCGGACGGATCTTGCCTACGAGGCCGTGACCAACGGCGCGCTGCTGGCACTGTCACCCCTGATCGTGCTGGCGCTCGAGGCGGGCGCGGCCTTCCTGCCTCTGCTGCTGCCACCGCTGGTCGCCGTCTACGCCGTGGCGTCGATCGCCTTGACGCGCGAGCAGCAGGCCCTGACCGACACCCTCACCGGCCTGGCCAACCGCAAGATGCTCGCTGAGCGCACCAGGGAGGCGCTCGCACAGGACAGCTGCGTCGCCCTGCTGCTGTTCGACCTGGACCGCTTCAAGGAGGTCAACGACACCCTCGGTCATCACGTCGGTGACCGGCTGCTGGAGGTCGTCGCAGACCGGCTGACCGCGGTGAGCCGGCCGGCCGACACGGTGGCCCGCCTCGGAGGTGATGAGTTCGCGGTGCTGCTGCCGCAGACCGACCGGGCGACCGCCGAGCTGACGGCCCGGCGACTGCTGGCCGGAATCTGCGCGCCGCTGGAGCTCGAAGGGCTGCTGGTCGACATCGGCGCCAGCGTGGGTGTCGCGGTGGCGCCCGAGGACGGCACCGACCTGGACGTCCTGCTGCAGCACGCCGACGTCGCGATGTACCTGGCCAAGGAGTCCGGCGGCGGCGTCGAGTCCTACGACGAGAGCCGGGATCGCAACACCACCGGCCGGTTGGTGATGCTGGGTGAGCTGCGCCGCGCGATCACCGGTGGCGAGCTCGAGGTGCATTACCAACCCAAGGCCCACCTGCGTACGGGCGCGGTCGACGGCATCGAGGCCCTCGTGCGGTGGCGGCACCCGGAGCGCGGGCTCGTACGCCCCGACGACTTCATCCCGCTGGCCGAGAGCAGCGGGCTCATCGAGGCGCTCACGGCGTACGTCCTGGACGCCGCACTCGCCCAGCTCTCCCGGTGGCAGCAGCTCGGACTGACCTTGCAGATGTCGGTCAACGTCAGCGTCCGGGACCTGTCCGGGGGACTGCTCGCGGGCCAGGTCGCCTCTGCGCTTGCCCGGCACCGCGTGCCGGCGTCGTGCCTGCAGCTGGAGGTGACGGAGGGCTCGCTGTTCGCCGAGTCGCACCGGGCGGCGGCGACGCTGCGTCAGCTCGGCGTGCTGGGCGTCTCGCTGTCGCTGGACGACTTCGGCACCGGCTACTCCAGCCTGACCCACCTGCGACGCCTGCCCGTGCAGGAGATCAAGATCGACCGCTCCTTCGTCATGCGGATGGCGACCGACGCCGCCGACCGGGCGATCGTGCGCAGCGTCGTGGACCTGGCCGGTGGTCTGGGGATGCGCGTCGTGGCGGAGGGCGTGGAGGACCAGCGCACCTGGGCGGCCCTGGTGGAGATGGGCTGCGACAGCGCTCAGGGCTGGCACCTGTCGCGGCCGCAGCCGGCCGAGCCCATGACCACCTGGCTGCTGGCCCGGACGGTTTGCGGGCGCGACGCCCTCAGCGCCGGCTGACCCTGACGCGCGCGTCCGGCCGACCGGTCAGCGGCCCGCGCGGGCGTCGGCCGTGGCCACGGTCGCGCCGATGCCCGCCAGGTGGGCCAGTCGCAGGATCTCCGACTCGCGAAAGGCCGGCCCGCCAGGGCGGCCCAGCAGCACTGCCCGGTGCGGCGAGCCGACCGGGGCGGCGGCCAGCTCGATTCCCAGCGCGTCCCATCGCTCAGGCACCCAGCGCTCTCGTCGGTCGAGCCGTCGCGGCGCCTCCAGCGGCAGCCACGGCAGGCTCACACCCTCCAGGCCCGGCGCGCCGGCGCTGGCGTCGACGACGGTGGGACCGGCCTCCACGAGGACGGCCCAGCCGGCCCGGAACACCCCCGGCAGGTCGCGCACCAGCAGCGCGAGGCCGGCGGTCGGGTTGGCCGCCAGCTCCTCGACGAGCTCGAGGTCGCGGTGCAGGTCCTGTGCCCCGTGATAGGGCCGCAGCGACTCCACGAGCACTCCCGGCACGGACTGGGCGCTGGTGATGAGCCGATCCGCCAGGCCACCGGGGGGCAGCGCGACGACCAGGTCGTCGACCGCGCCGTCGGGCCCCCGCTCCACGACGTCCAGGCTGACGATGTCGGCGCCGACCTCGCCGAGTGCCGTGGCGAGCGCCCCGAGCATGCCCGGGCGGTCCGGCAGGACCACGCGCAGCAGGAAAGACACACCCGCCTCCTCTCGTCAGCACCGACCGTGTCTGCGGCAAGTGTCGGGCCTGCGTGTCGCAGCGAGGTTTCCGCTTCGTGTCGGACGCCCGCGCAGACCTAGACTCGGCGCACCCCTGTCCGTCCCTGTGAGGAGACCCGTGCCCGAGATCACCCGTGAGCAGGTCGCGCATCTGGCGCGCCTGTCCAGGCTGGCGCTCAACGACGCCGAGCTCGACGGCCTTGCCGCCCAGCTCGACGTGATCCTCGGCGCTGTCGCCCAGATCTCGCAGGTCACCGACG
>JBBPYI010000021.1:0-5106 GCA_038200075.1 Mycobacteriales bacterium | reverse complement strand
GTCTCGACCGGCTCCACCGCCGCGCGCCTTCGGGAGGCGGGTGTCGCGGTGACGGCCGTCGACGAGCTCACCGGCTTCCCGGAGTGCCTGGACGGCCGGGTCAAGACGCTGCACCCGAAGGTGCACGCGGGCATCCTCGCCGACCGTCGGCTGCCCGACCACGTCGCGCAGCTCGCGGAGCTGCAGATCGAGCCCTTCGACCTTGTCGTGGTCAACCTCTACCCCTTCAGCGCCACGGTGGCCTCCGGTGCGCAGCCCGACGAGTGCGTCGAGCAGATCGACATCGGCGGCCCGGCGATGGTCCGCTCCGCGGCCAAGAACCACCCGTCGGTCGCCGTGGTCGTCGATCCGCAGGCGTACGGCCCGCTGCTCGAGGCCGTCGCCGCCGGCGGCACCACGCTCGCCCAGCGGCAGCGCTTCGCGGCGCTGGCGTTCGCGCACACCGCGGCGTACGACACGGCGGTCGCGTCCTGGTTCTCCTCGGTCTACGCGCCGGTCGACGACGAGGCGTTCCCGGAGTTCCTCGGCGCCACGCTGACCCGCTCGTCGGTGCTGCGCTACGGCGAGAATCCGCACCAGGCTGCCGCGCTCTACGTGCTCGGGCGGGCGGGGGACAGCACTGCCGGCGACAGCCTGGCGTCCGCGAAGCAGCTGCACGGCAAGGCGATGTCCTACAACAACTACGTCGACACCGACGCTGCCCTGCGTGCCGCCAACGACATGGCCGACCCATGCGTGGCGATCATCAAGCACGCGAACCCCTGCGGGATCGCCGTCGGCACCGACGTCGCGGACGCGCACCGCAAGGCCCACGCCTGCGACCCGGTCTCGGCCTTCGGCGGCGTCATCGCCGCCAACCGGCCGGTCTCGGTGGCCATGGCCGAGCAGGTCGCCGAGGTCTTCACCGAGGTCATCGTCGCCCCGGCGTACGAGGACGGCGCCGTCGAGGTGCTCTCGCGCAAGCCCTCCATCCGAGTGCTGCAGACGACCGGTTTCGGCGGCCGGGGCGTGGAGCTGCGTCAGGTCTGCGGCGGGTTGTTGCTGCAGCAGGCCGACGACCTGACCGCTGCCGGCGACGACCCGTCCGGCTGGACCTTGAGGACCGGCGAGCCCGCGACCGGTGAGCTGCTGGCCGATCTCGCGTTCGCCTGGCGCGCGGTGCGAGCGGTCAAGAGCAACGCGATCCTGCTCGCCTCCGGCGGCGCGACCGTCGGGGTCGGCATGGGACAGGTCAACCGCGTCGATGCCGCTCGCCTCGCGGTGACCCGCGCGGGGGAGCGGGCCGCTGGCGCGGTCGCGGCGTCGGATGCGTTCTTCCCGTTCTCCGACGGTCTGCAGGTGCTTCTGGACGCCGGCGTACGCGCCGTCGTGCAGCCCGGTGGGTCCGTGCGTGACGACGAGGTGGCCGCCGCCGCCGAGGCCGCCGGGGTCACGCTCTACCTGACCGGCACCCGGCACTTCGCTCACTGACCAGCCCGTGGCCGATCTGACCCGTGCGGACTTCTCGCGGGAGAGCCTGCAGGCAAGGCTCTTCCAGGACGACCGCCTCGTCGGCGCGGACTTCTCCGAGGCGCGGCTGGAACGCGTGGTCTTCGAGCGGTGCGACCTGTCAGGCGTGGAGCTCACGTCCGCCGAGCTGGTCGACTGCGCCCTGCTCGGCTGCTCGCTGGAGGGAGCGAGGCTGTTCGGCTCGACGCTGCGCGGATGCAAGCTCACCGGCTCGGTCTTCGTACGCGCCCAGCTGCGGCCGCTCACGGTCGAGGGCGGCGACTGGTCCTACGTCTCGTTGCGCGGCGCCGATCTTCGCGGGGTGTCGTTGGCCGGGTTGCGCCTGGTCGAGGCAGATCTCACCGACGCCGACCTGTCGGGCTGCGACCTGACCGGGGCTGACCTGTCCCGAGCCCGGTTGCGGGGCGTGCGCCTGCGGGGCGCCGATCTGCGCGGCGCCGTCCTGGACGGCTGCGACGTCGACAGCGTCGACTGGCGCGAGGTGCGGATCGACCTGGCGCAGGCGGTGCTGCTGGCCCGGTCCCGAGGCGCGGTCGTAGACGGGTAGTCAGACGCGGCGGGCCCAGACCGCCCAGAGCGGGTCGCTGCGTCGGCCGTCGAGGCGTTGCTGCGCGACAGGTTCGGCGAAACCGCCTGCCAGCCGGTGGTACTCGGCGACGATCGTGCCGTGCATGTCGTCGTCCGTGGCGAGCCAACCGCGTACGGCCTTGGACGGGAAGCACCGATTGCTGAAGGTGCAGACGCTCACGCCGCCCGGTCGCAGCACCCGCGCCACCTCGGCGTAGACCTCAACCGGACGCACGAGGTAGTCGACCGAGACGCAGTTCAGGACCGCGTCGAAGCTCGCGTCGGCGTACGGCAGGCCCGGGGTGGTGTTGAGGTCCTGCACGTGGCGCGCCGTCGCCATCGGGTTGGCTGCCAGCTCGGCGGCGTTGAGCCCCAGCACGGTGAGCGAGCGGGGCGCCGCGCGCAGATGGCTGATCCAGCTCGACATCAGGTCGAGCACGTCACCGGTGACGTCCAGCTCGTCGTACAGCGCTCCCACGGCGGCGATCGCCGGCTCGTCCAGATGGGTCACCAGGCGCGGCGAGCCGTAGAAGGCGGTGTCGTCGCGGTCGTCCTGGCGGTCGAAGAAGCCGGGCGGGAAAGGGTCGGTCACGCCTACTAGGGTGCCCTGGTGACCGCCCGCCTGCTGCCCGGAGCCCCCGTCGCCGATGCCGTCCTGGCCGAGCTCAGGCCGCGCATCGCCGCGCTGGTCGACGCAGGACACCGCCCGGGGCTGGGGACCATCCTGGTCGGCGGCGACAGCGCCAGCGGTGGCTACGTCGCGATGAAGATGGCCAAGGCCGAAGAGCTCGGTCTGACCAGTCCTCACCTGCACCTGCCCGACGACGCCACCCAGGCTGATCTGGTCGCTGCGATCCGGCAGATGAACGACGACCCGGCCGTCGACGCGATGCTGGTGCAGCACCCGACCCCGAAGCAGATCGACTTCGAGACCGCGCTGCTGGAGATGGACCCCGACAAGGACGTCGACGGTCTGCACCCGGTCAACATGGGCCGGTTGGCGCTCGGCATGCCCGGTCCGGTGCCGTGCACCCCGGCGGGCATCGAGGCGCTGCTCGCCCACCACGGCATCGCGGTTGCCGGCCAGGAGGTCTGCATCCTGGGCCGCGGCACCACGCTCGGTCGCCCGCTGGCGCTGCTGCTGACCCAGAAGCGCCCTACCGCCAACGCCGCCGTCACCGTGGTGCACACCGGCGTGCCGGACTGGGCCGACTACACCCGTCGCGCGACCATCGTCGTGGCGGCCGTAGGCGTACCGAACATCCTTCAGCCCGAGCACATCTCATCCGGCGCGACGGTGGTCGGCGGCGGCGTGCGCTACGAGGGGCGGCGACTGCTGCCCGACGTCGACGAGGCGTGCAACGAGGTCGCGGGCGCCATCACCCCGCGGGTGGGCGGGGTCGGACCCACCACCGTCGCCATGCTGTTCAAGAACTGCGTCGACGCTGCCGAACGTCGGGCAGGGCTCGGCTAGCCGGCCTGCGCGATGCCTTCCTCGACGTCGGCAGGCAGCGGGCGTACGACGCCGGAGGCGATGACCTCGTTCGCCAGCCGCGCCCGCCGGTCCACCCCCTCGCCGATCCGGAACTTCACGTAGAGCCGGAGCAGGTGCTGCTTGACGGCGGCCTCGGTCACCACGAGCTCCTCGGCGATGTCGCGGGCGGTCGCGGGCGCGACGAAGGCGTCCTGCTGCAGCGCCGGCCGGCACAGCGCGCTGAGGACCTCGCACTCGCGCCGGGTCAGGTCCGGGGCCGAGATGCGGCGCAGCTCGACGGTCTTGTCGTCCTCGCTGCTGTCGGCCAGCCCGGCGATGCGGGTCCGGGCCGCACCGAAGGCCACGACATCCCCCTCGGACAGCACCCGCCGTCCGATCGGCCGGCCGTTGACCCGGGTGCCGTTGGTCGACAGGCCCAGATCGGTGACGTAGACGAAGTCGCCCCGCCGGACCAGCTCGGCGTGCAGCCGCGAGACGCTGGGGTCATCCAGGGCGATGTCGACGCCCGCCCCTCGGCCCACCGTCGTCACGTCGTGGCCGAGATCGAACACCTGTCCGCTGGACTCGCAGCGCAGCATCGGCGTCGGCACAGGGTGGTCCTTTTCATCACGTGCGCGGAGGTGGCGGCGGGGCAAGGACGGCCGACGTAACAGAGGGTTACCCGAGGCGGGAGGGGCGTACACGCGCCGGGCGTAGGGTCCGGACGGTGACGACGGCGTGGGCTCGATGAGGCAGCTGCCGTCGCTGGCCGTGCTGGCCCTAGCCGGTGTGGGGCTGGCGCTGACGGTCGCCCTCGGCTGGCAGCCGGGGGTCGTCCTGGTCGGACTCGCGCTCCTGCTCGCCGCCGGACTGCGCCTGAGCCTGCCTGTCCGGCAGGCGGGTTGGCTTGTCGTGCGCAGCCGGGGCTTGGACGCCGCCGTGCTGCTGGGGCTCGGGTTCAGCCTCGTCGTGCTGGCCACGACCATCCCCCGGCCGTAGCCCGCAGGCCTGCCCGGCTGCCCGGGCGCACGAGTCACCTCGTACCCTTGCGCCCGCAGTCACCCCTGCAGTCACCACTGCGAGGGCGCACGCCCCGCGCGCACCCTCGCCGACGAAGCGGAGTCCTTCCCGATGGCCAGCACCAGCCCCATGACTGTCACCGTGACCGGCGCCGCCGGCCAGATCGGCTACGCGCTGCTGTTCCGGATCGCCTCCGGTCAGCTGCTCGGCCCGGACACCCCGGTGCGCCTGCGCCTGCTGGAGATCGAGCCTGCCCTCAAGGCCGCAGCCGGCACCGCGATGGAGATCGAGGACTGCGCCTTCCCGCTGCTGACCGGCATCGACATCACGGCCGACGCGACCGAGGCCTTCGACGGGTGCAACGTCGCGCTGCTGGTCGGCGCCCGCCCGCGTACGGCCGGCATGGAGCGCGGCGACCTGCTCAGCGCCAACGGCGGCATCTTCAAGCCCCAGGGCCAGGCGCTCAACGCCGGCGCGGCTGACGACATCCGCGTGCTGGTCGTCGGCAACCCGGCCAACACCAACGCCCTGATCGC
>JBBPYI010000020.1:0-16676 GCA_038200075.1 Mycobacteriales bacterium | reverse complement strand
GGCTGGCGCCGCCGCCGGGCCGGGGGCCGCTGCTTCCCCCCGCCGCGCCGGCGCGCGCGGTTCGGCGGGGGGCGCCCCCCCACGACGGCGGCGAGAACAGCGGCCCACCAGCGGTCCTCCCCCACCACAAGGGCGATGACCAGCACGGTCACCGCGGCCGACACCGACGCAAGCGCGATCCACCGCGAACCGGCCAGGACCAACCCCCAGACGGCGAGCACCACGAGCACCCACAGCGGGTGCGAGCCCAGGATGGCCCCGGCCGCGGTCGCCACGCCCCGGCCACCGCGGCCGCGCAGGAAGGGCGAGGTGACGTGGCCGAGCACCGCTGCCACCCCGGCCACCAGACCTGCCCGGTGGTCGAAGGCACCCAGCGTCGCGGCGGGAGCAGCGCCCTTGGCGACGTCGAGCGCCGCGACGAGCACGCCCGTACGCCGTCCCAGCGCACGTCCTGCGTTGGAGGCACCCGGGTTGCCGGACCCGACGGCTCGCAGGTCTACGCCTCGGCGGCGGGCCAGCAACGTCGCCGGCGAGGCCGTACCCACGAGGTAGCCGAGCGCGGCGGCCACCAGCAGCACGATCATCGGCGCGCGACGACGACCCCGAGCAACCCGGGACCGACATGGGCGCCGACCACGGCCCCGACCTCCGACACGTGCAGCGACCGCGCCTGCGGAAGCCGGGCGCGCAGCCGCCCCCCGAGCTCGGCGGCCTTGTCCGGTGCCGCCAGGTGGTGGACCGCGAGGTCGACCGCGCCATCGGCCGCCCGCGCCACCGCGAGGTCCTCCAGCCGGGCGAGCGCCTTGGACGCCGTCCGCACCTTCTCCAGCGGCGCGATGCGTCCGCCAGTCACGTGCAGCAGCGGTTTGACGGCGAGCGCCGTGCCGAACAGCGCCGCCGCTGCGCCGATCCGGCCGCCGCGGCGCAGGTGCTCGAGGGTGTCGACGTAGAACAGCACGTCGGTCTGCGCGGCCGAGCAGGCCGCCGCCACCGCGTCGACGTCGGCGCCGTCGCGCGCCGCGGCCGCGGCGGCCAGCACCGTGAACCCCAGCCCCATCGCGATGGTCCGGCTGTCCACGACCCGTACCTCGATGCCGTCCGCCGCGACCTCGGCCGCGGCGAGCACCGCCGCGTCGTACGTTCCTGACAGCTCGGCTGACAGGTGCACCGACACCAGGCAGGAGGAGCCGGCCGCCCGGTAGGCGGCGGCGAGCTCCCCCGGCGTCGGGCGGGAGGTCGACACCTTCACCCGACGCTCCCCGAGCGCAACCGCCACGTCCTGGGGAGAGACCTCGGCGCCCTCCGTGCCCGTGCGGCTACCCAGCACGACGTGAAGCGGCACCACCGTGACCTCCGGGGCCAACCCGGCCGGCAGATAGGCGGTGCTGTCGGTGATGACCGCCACGGGACTGCTCATAAGGGCGCAGGCTAGCCACCACCCGCGCCGATCATGGAACGCTGACACGCCCTGCACGCTCAGCAGGCGTGCCACAACTCCATGATCAGCGCAAGGTTGGGCTGGAGGGTCAGGCGGGGACGATGTTGACGAGCTTGGGGGCGCGGACGATGACCGTACGGGTGCCGCGGCCGTCCAGCGCCTTGACGCCGCCGGCCGACGCCAGGGCCAGCTCGCGCAGCTCGTCCTCGCCGACGTCGGGCGCCACCTCGAGCCGGTCGCGCACCTTGCCGGCGACCTGGACCACGCAGGTGACGGTGTCCTCGACGAGCAGCGCCGGCTCCGCGGTCGGCCAGGTCGCGGCGTGCACCGAGTCGCCGGCCTCGACGTCGTGGCCCAGGCGCGACCAGACCTCCTCGGCGGTGTAGGGCGCGAAGCAGCCCAGCATGACCGCCAGCGACGCGACGCCCTCGCGCAGGGAGGCAACGCCGGCGGCGCCCGCGTCGTACGACTTGCGCATGGTGGAGGTCAGCTCCATGAACCGGGCGACGGCGACGTTCAGCCGCTGTCCCTCGACCAGCCGGGTGACCTCGTCGACGGTGCGCGCCACAGCCCGGTCGACCGCCGGGTCGCGGACCTCCGAAAGCGGCAGCTCGCCGACGTCCTCGGCCAGCCGCGCGACGCGCGCGAGGTACTTCACCGAGCCCGCCGGCGAGACGTCGGCCCAGTCGATGTCGTCCTCCGGCGGACCGGCGAAGACCATCGTCAGGCGTACGGCGTCGACGCCGAAGCGCGACAGCTCGGCGCCGAGGTCGATGCCGTTGCCCAGCGACTTGCTCATCGCCTTGCCCTGGTTGATGACCTGGCCCTGGTTGAGCAGCGCGGCGAAGGGCTCGACCGCGTCGACCATGCCCATGTCGTGCAGCACCTTCATGAAGAAGCGGCTGTAGAGCAGGTGCAGGATCGCGTGCTCGACGCCGCCGACATACTGCGCGACCGGCATCCACTGCCGTACGGCCTCGGGGTCGAACGGTCCGTCGGTGTAGTCCGGCGAGCAGAAGCGCAGGAAGTACCACGACGAGTCGACGAAGGTGTCCATCGTGTCGGTGTCGCGGGTCGCCGGACCGCCGCAGGACGGGCACGAGACGTTCAGCCACTCGGTCGCCGCCCCCAGCGGAGAGGTCCCCGCCGGCTTGAGGTCGGCGCCCCGCAGATCTGGCAGGCGTACGGGCAGCTGGTCGTCGGGCACCGCGACCTCGCCGCAGGCCTCGCAGTGCACGATCGGGATCGGCGGGCCCCAGAAGCGCTGCCGTGAGATGAGCCAGTCGCGCAGGCGGTAGTTGATGGCGCCCTTGCCGCCGCCGCGCGCCTCCAGGTCGACGACGACCTGAGCGATCGCCTCCTCCTTGCGCAGACCGTCGTACGGACCGCTGTGCACCAGCACGCCGTCGCCGGACGTGGCGACGCCCGTGACCGAGGGGTCCTCGGCGCCGGTGTCGACGACCACGCGGACCGGCAGGTCGAAGGCGCGGGCGAAGTCCAGGTCGCGCTGGTCGTGCGCGGGCACGGCCATGATCGCGCCGGTGCCGTAGTCGGCCAGCACGTAGTCGGCCGCGTAGACCGGGATCTGCTCGTCCGTCACGGGATTGAGCGCGCTGACGCCCAGGTCGACGCCGGTCTTCGGGCGGTCCGTCGACTGGCGGTCGATGTCGGAGAGCTTGCGGACGTCCTCGCGGTAGGCCTCCAGCGCCTCGCGGCGGTCCGGCGCGCACAGCTGCAGCGCCAGCGGCGCGTCGGCCGCGACGACGAAGAAGGTCGCGCCGTACAGCGTGTCAGGGCGGGTGGTGAAGACGGTGACGGTGTCCGTGCCGATGGCGAAGTCCACGTGGGCGCCCTGCGACCGGCCGATCCAGTTCTCCTGCATCTTCAGCACCCGCGACGGCCAGCTGTCGCGCAGCTGCTCCATGTCGTCCAGGAGCCGGTCGGCGTAGTCGGTGACCTTGAAGAACCACTGCGTCAGGTCGCGCTTGGTGACCACCGTCCCGCACCGCTCGCAGGCGCCCTGCACGACCTGCTCGTTGGCCAGCACCGTCTGGTCCTGCGGGCACCAGTTGACCGCGCTGCTCTTGCGATAGGCCAGCCCGCGCTCGCGAAAACGCAGGAACAGCCACTGGGTCCAGCGGTAGTACTCCGGGTCGCTGGTGTGCAGCCGGCGCGTCCAGTCGAAGCTGATGGCGTAGCGCCGGAAGGACTCGGCCTGCGTCTCGATGTTGGCGTAGGTGTAGGTGGCCGGGTGCTCGTTGCGCTTGATCGCGGCGTTCTCCGCCGGCAGCCCGAAGGAGTCCCAGCCGATCGGGTGCATGACGTCGAAGCCGCGCCGCATCCAGTAGCGAGCCAGCACGTCGCACAGGCCGTACGCCTCGGCATGACCCATGTGCAGATCGCCGCTGGGGTAGGGGAACATGTCCAGCACGTACTTCTTCGGAGCGCCTTCGTGGCGTCCTGCGCGATAAAGGTCCAGCCGGTCCCACACCGGCAGCCAGCGGTCCTGCACGGCATGCGGGTCGTAGGGCTCGCGCTCGACGGTCGGCTGCGTCATCTCATACCTCTGCTCGTAGGTCCCGGACATGCAAGAGCCCCCGTGCTGTCACGAGGGCGCCGCGCTGACGACAGAGCCCGGTCAGCGCGGCTCGGGAAGGAGCAGTCGCATGCCCCGATCGTACGCGGGGACGCCGTACGTCTTTCGCGCGTTGGGCCCCCGTACCCTCGAGGGACGGCAGGAGGCCACGTGACGGACACGACCGAGCGACCCGCGGCGCCCGCGCGGGCGGTGTCCCCGTGGCGTTCCATCGGTCCCTCGGCCCAGGCCCGGCGCCGCCCGCTGCTCATCGCGGTCGGGGTGCTGTTTGTGCTCGTGAGCATCCCGTTCGGCTTCCCGACCGGTCGTGATGTGATCACCGCCTGGGTGCTGCTGCTGCTGCTTGCCGCCTGCGGCGGCGAGTGGCCGGTCTGGCGGCGGGCGGTCGTCAGGGACTGGCTGCCGCTGATCGCCGTGCTGTTCCTTTACGACTTCTTGCGCGGATCGGCCGACGAGCTCGGCAGCCGGCTGGTCAGCCTGCCGGCGCTGGCCAACGGCAAGACCGGGCCGTCGGGCACCGACTACGCCCACGTGCTGCCGCAGCTGCGGGCCGACGAGTTCCTGTTCGGCTGGCTCACCGGCGGCCAGGTCCCGACGGTCTGGCTGCAGCAGCACCTGCACGTCGCCGGTGAGGTGCGCTGGTACGACGTGGCCATCGTGCCGGTCTACATGAGCCACTTCATCGTCCCGATGGCATTGGCGATCTTCCTCTGGTTGCGCGCCTACCACCTGTTCCGGCGCTACGTCTGGACGCTGGTGGTGCTGACGCTGCTGACCCTGGCGACGTACGCGCTGTTCCCCGCGGCGCCGCCGTGGATGGCCGGGCTCAACGGCTACCTGCCCGACGTGGCGCGGGTCACGTCCGAGACGCTGCAGGCCACCGGCATCGGGACGATCCGCTCGGCCGTCGCGCGGGGTGAGGCGTACGCCAACGCCGTCGCCGCCATCCCCTCGCTGCACTCGGCCGTGCCGATGATGGTCCTGCTGTTCTCCTGGCGCATGGTCTCGGCGCCGGTGAAGGCGCTGCTGGTGCTCTACGTGCTGGCGATGACCTTCACGCTGGCGTACGGCGGCGAGCACTACGTCGTTGACGCCTTCGTCGGCTGGGCCTACGCCGCGGTCGCGGTGTACGGGGTGGCGTGGTTCTTCCGGCGCCGTGACGCATCCGACGCCCTGCGGTCGGCAGGTGACCGGGGCGTCTTGGTCGAACACTGACCTACTGCCCTCTCGAGCAAGGACGTCTCGTGCGCTTTCGCCCCCTCGCCCTGACCCTGCTGCCCGTCGCGCTGCTGACGGCCACGGTCGCCGCCGCCGCGCCGACCTGCACCTCCGGCTCGACCGCGCCATGTGGTGGCCGCGTCGTCGCCGAGCCCGAGCAGTCGGTGAGCTTCTTGCAGTTCGCCGGGCCGACCGAGAGCCTGGGCGGCTCGCTGAAGGCGATCGAGGCGCTCGCGCCGCGCTACCTGCAGGTCATGACGCTGGCCGAGGCGACGGGGAACCCGGCCCACGAGAGCGCAGGCGGGCTGCCGATCTGGGTCGTGCGCATGACCGACGAGCAGGCGCCGCGGGCGGGCAAGGCGCAGGTCGCGGTGTCGCTGTCGGTCCACGGGTTGGAGGCCGCCGGCCGCGAGGGCGGGGTGCGCTACGTCGAGGACATCGCCCGTTGGGCCACCGAGACCCCGGACAAGCTGCTGTACGCCGGCGACACCGGCAAGCCGTTCGCCGAGGTGATGCGCCGGACCGAGACGTGGGTTGCCTTCACCAACTCCGACGGCTGGATCGCCGGCGACCTGGCCCGCACCGGCGGGGCGGGGTTCAAGCGCGGCAACGACAACGGCGGCAAGGACCTCAACCGCGACTTCGCGACCGTCGGCTGGTACGACCGGACCGGCGGCCGCGGTGTCGCCGAGTCCGAGCCCGAGATCGCCGGCTGGACCCGGCTGGTTCGCTCCTTCCCCAACCTCAAGACCAGCACCGACATCCACGGCGAGCTCACCACGCCGAACGACGCGTTCAGCGACCTGATCATCCCGGCCGGGCAGTGGAGCCCGAAGCGCCAGGACCAGGTCAACCAGCTATCCCTCAACATGATCCGCACGGTCGAGCGCAAGTTCGCCGACGACGGCGTGGTGCTGGCCGATGTGCTCAAGCTGCTCCCGGTCAAGGGCGTGACGCCGCGGCGCCCCGCACACGTCGCCGCGTCCTACGACATCGTGGGCTATGACGACAGCGGCTTCATGGGCGACTGGTTCAGCCAGACCCAGGACTCGGTCCACATGGACGTGGAGAACTTCCTGTCCAACCTCGCACCAAACAACGTCTACGTCCCTGCGATCGAGCAGGCGCACGTCGCCGCTGTGCGCGGCAACATCGAGGCGACCATCGTGGAGTCGCTTATCACCGATGCGGTCACCCCCACCGCGGCGTACGGCCGGGTCGCCTACGTCGATGACCCGAACCGCACCAGCTCCGACCCGAAGGTCGACGACGGCAACCGCGGTACGGGCGCGCCGGTCGTGGCCGGCGAGACCCAGGTGCCCTACGACGTCAGCCGCCTGGACTACTTCCCGGTGCTCAAGAAGGCGTTCGGCGCCGACATCCGCCCGGTGACCGCTGCCTCCGTCGCCGGTGGTCGTGACCTGTCGCAGTTCGACACCCTGGTCGTCACCGACATGGAGCTGCCGCGTGGCTCGACCGCGGACCGCGCCGCCTACGTCAAGGCCCTGGACGACTTCGCCGGCTCCGGCGGGCAGCTGCTGCTCACCGACCGGGCTCTCGGCCTGCTCGACGACCTCGGGGTGGTCGACGAGGCCGCGCTGACCGTCAACAAGACCGATGCCGGGCACGTCGACTTCGTCGCCCCGCTCGGCGACCACCCGTACGAGAAGGGCCTGGTCGGCGCGCCGAGCCAGACCTACTACGAGGTCATGCTGGGCTACCCCTCCCGGGTGCAGGCGCCCAACTACGGCGTTACGCGCACCGCCTGGGAGGCAGCCGGCGGCACGACGGTCGCGACCGTCGGCCCGCAGGGCCGCAGCTCCCCCAACACCGCGCTCGGCACGCTGCGTCGCGGCAAGGGCCAGATCACGGCGTTCGGCGCGATCCTGCCGCAGGCTGTCGAGTCGCTCGAGGACGTCGAGACGCCCCACCCGTTCGGTCTGGCGTCCTACGCCGTGACCATCACGGGTGGTCAGGTGCTGGACAACATCCTGGCCTTCACCCGGCCGGGCCGACCCGTCGCCCCCCCGGCCGGCGCGGTGTCCCCCGCCGCCGGTCCGGCCACCGGGCCTGCTGCAGGGCCTGCGCCGTCGGGCTTGAGCCTGCCGACCACCGGCGTGACGACCATGGTTCCGCTGGTCGCGCTGGCGTTGCTGGGCACCGCGGCCCTGACCCGCCGGCGGCGTACGGCCTGACGCGCCCTCAGTCGCGCAGGTGGGCGTCGAAGGTTCGCAGGATGCGCGCCCAGGCGTCCTGCGCCGACGGCTCGTGGTAGTCGAACCCGGCGATGCGCTCCAGGACTGCCAGCGGTCCGACCGGGTGGTGGTTGAGGAAGGAGTGGCCGGCGTCGGGGTACTCCTTGACGTCGTGCTCGACGTCCAGCGCGGTGAGGCTCGCCTCGAGCCGGGCGGCAGCGCCGCGCAGGCCGAGGTCGCGCCGGCCGTAACTCGCGACGACCGGACAGGCCCCGCGCAGCAGCTCGTCGTCCTTGGGCAGCGGCCCGTAGTTGGGCGCGCTGGCGTCGAAGCCGCGGGTCGCGCCCAGCAGGGCGAAGCCGCCACCGAGGCAGAAGCCGATGACACCGATCCGGCCGGTGCAGTCGTCGCGACCGGCCAACCACACGCGGGTCGCCTCGATGTCACCGAAGGTCGCGCCCTGACCTGAGCTCAGCGCCGCGAAGGTCGAGCGCAGGCAGCGCAGCGCCCCGCCGTTGCTGAACAGGTCCGGGGCCACCGCGAGAAACCCCGCGGCCGCCAGCCGGTCGGCCTGCCGGCGGGTGTCGTCGGTCAGGCCGAAGATCTCGTGGAGCACGACGACCCCGGGCCACGGGCCGGGGCCGGCGGGGACGGCGAGGTACCCGTCCAGGACAGGGGTGCTGGCGGCGTGGGGGATGCTGACAGTCGACAAGTGGCTGTCCTCAGGTCGTCGGGGCGTCGATGCGGATGGCGAGGACGGCGACGTCGTCGTCGCCGCCGGCCAAACCGGTCACCAGGGCGTCGACGAGGTTCTCCAGATGCCTGGCACTGTCCTGCGCGAAGTGCGTCAGGGCCCGGAGGCGCTCGTCCAGACCGGTCCGGCGCTGCTCGACGAGCCCGTCGGTGTAGAGCACCAGGATGTCGCCGACGACGAGGTCCCGGACATGGTCGTGGCGCCCGGTCACGGCCTGCACCCCGAGCATCAGATCGGCGTCGGTCTCCAGCAGCACGGCGCGGCCGTCACGCAGCAGCAGAGGCGGCAGGTGGCCGGCGGAGGACCACGTCAGCCGGGCGCCCTGCGACGAGCGCGTGAGCCGGGCGTAGAGGCAGGTGCCTGACAGCTCCGGCGCGACCTGTGCCAGCACCGTGTCGAGCCGGGTCAGCGTGGCCGCGGGCAGGTCCTGCCTGTCCACGGCGACGGCGCGCAGCAGGTTGCGCAGCTCGGCCATCCGGGCGGCGGCCTGCACGTCGTGCCCGGTCACGTCGCCGATGACCAGCGCCGTGTCGCCGTTCGGCAGCGTCACCGCGTCGTACCAGTCACCGCCGACCGCCAACCCCGACCCGGTCGGGACGAAGCGCGCCGCCAGCGTCAGCCCGGCGACGACGGGCAGGGCCGGCAGCAGGCTGCGCTGCAGGGCAGTGGAGACGTCGCGCTGCACCGCGGACAGTCGCCAGCGGTCCAGCGCGCCTGCGGTGAGCGCGGCCAGGTCAGCCAGCGAGACCAGATCGGCGTCGGTGAACCGGCCGCCGGCCCGTCCGACGCTGAGCACGCCGAGCAGCTGGTCCCGAGCGGTCAGGCCCAGCACGAGCAGATCGGTCGTGCCGAGCGACACCGCGAGCTCCGCCTGACCAGCCAGCCGCGGGTCGTCCGCCTCGAGCATCGCCTGCAGGTCCGTGGCGCCGAGCCGGAGCCGACGACCGGGTGCGTCGACCAGCCGCGTCAGGACCCCACGGGCCTGCGCGGAGGAGCGCCGGGCCTGGACCGGACCGAGCTCGACGGGCAGTGCCAGCGACCCAGCGAGGCCGACCGCGGCCACCCGGGTCACCAGGTCAGGTGGCTCCAGCAGGTCCACCAGGCACCAGTCGGCAGCGGCCGGGACCACGAGCTCGGCCAGGCGGGCCAGGCAGGCAGGCACGGCACCGGTCTCGGCGAGCAACCGGACGGCCCGGCTGAGCAGCTCGCCCGACGTCATGGTCAGGACAGTAGTGACACGCCCTTCACCGGCCGGGCTTCTGGCGTGGGTGTCGGCTTGCGTCGCTGCGCGCGAAGCACCGTCAGCAGCAGCTCGCGTCGCAGCCGAGCCTCTCGACGGGCCCGCAGGCTCGGGCGTACGGCCGTCATGCCAGGGCCGTCCGACCACGCGTCGGCAGCGGCCCCCGCCGGGTCAGGGCGGCGACCAGCCCGGTCAGCAGCGGCACACCCACGACCAGACCGGCAAGCAGCAGCCAGGGAATGTCGAGGTAGTTCGGCAGCAACCCGGACTGCCCGTTGCCGTCGCGCGTCAGCGGATAGGCCACGGCGATGCCCGGAACCAACCCGGCCGCGGCGCCGAGGACCGTGCCGACAAGTCCGATCGTCGCGGCGTACGACGCGGCAACCGCTCGACTCGTCGCAGCGGTGGCGCCGAGAGTCGACAGCGTCGCGAGCTCCGGGCGAGCGTCCGCCAGCGCCAGCAACGTCGAGGTCAGGGCACCACCGAGCACCAGCAGGCCGGCGACGGCGCCGAGCAGCAGCAGCGCGATGCCTGTGCCCCGGTCGTCGGTGACCTGCGCTCGGTCGGACAGCCTGGCCTCGGGGGCCCGCACCGCCAGCGCCTGCTCGACGGCTAGGCGGCTGTCGTCGTCGAGCGGTTCGGAGAAGGCCAGGGCCGTGGTCGTGGTCGTGACACCGAGCCGGTCCGCGACCGTCGGGGACAGCACCGCTGCCGCGCGACCGAAGGCGCCTACGTGCAGCAGCGCCACGGAGGTCAGGACGCTCTTGCCGTTCAGCCGCAGGGCCGCCTGGGCGGGGCCACCGGGCTGGTCGGTGAGCAGCACCGCTCCGCCGGCGGCCAGCACCTGCTGCGCGCGGACCCGCTCGGCCTCGGTCCCGACCGGGCCGAGGGCCGAGAGCGCCTGCGGTCCGACCAGCACGCCGGCGCCGAGGTCGTTGCCGTAGCCGGACAGCAGAGGTCCCGAGCAGTCGCCACGTGGACCGTCGTCCCGGCACACCTCCAGCAGCGAGCCGCCGGAGACCCCCTGGACCTGCGTCACGACATTGCCCGGTGCGGCCCGGCCGGCCGCCGCCTGCAACCGGTCCCAGACCTGCTGGGACGGCACCTGACCGGTGACGACATCGCTGCGGGAGCCTGTGGCGATCTGGCGGTCCTGTGCGCGGTACTGCGCCCCGTCGCTGGACGCGCCGATCCCCAGGGCCACCGCCGCCGCGACGACGGCCGCCACCGCCCCGACCACCGGCGCCGTACGGGACCGCTGGCGGGCAGCGTCTCGCAGGGGGTAGCGCAACGCGAACGGCAGGCGGCGGGACAACGCAGCTGCCAGCTGCAGCGCCGCAGGCGCGAGCAGCACGGCGCCCAGGACCGTCGGTACGGCGGCGAAGGCCACCGAGAGCTCGTTGCCTCCCCGGGCGCCCTGGGCGGCCCCGACCACCCCGAGAGCCAGCAGCACGACAGCGCCGAGCAGCGGTCGCTTCGAGACCCGAGGTGGATCGGGGCGGTCGGTCAGCACAGCCACGGGGTTCTGCCGGGCGGCCTGCCGCGCCGGTGCCAGTGCGGCCAGCAGCGCGCTGGCGACAGCGACCAGGAAGATCACGGCGAGGTCGCGGACCGGCAAGGAAAGTGCCGGACCGTCAGCCAGCGCGTCGATCGCCGAGCGGGCGATGGCGGCGACTGCGATCCCCGCGCCGACCCCCAGTGCAGCCGCGAGGACGCCCAGGACCCCCGCCCCTGCCAGCACGACGAGCCGGCCGTCGGCTGGACGCCCGCCCGCGGCGGCCAGCTGGGCCAGGGCTCGGCGCTGGCGTCGGGCGCCGACTGCGAAGGCCGGACCGGCCAGCAGCACGATCTGCAGCACCGCCATGGCTGTGATGCCCGCAGCCACCGCGAGCCCGTAGCCGCTGATGCCGGCCGAGCTCCCGTCGCCCTGGATCTGCAGGTCCTGCGGCGGGTCGCGGAGCACGGCGCGGCTCGTGACCACCACACCGAGGCGGTTGAGCTCCCGGACGTCCTGCCAGGTCACCGGGGCGGGACTGTCCACGAGACTCTCGCGGCCACCCTCCCCCGCCACGCTGGCAACCGTGGTGGCACCGGGCAGCGCCAGCAGCTGAGGCGACCCGCTGTCCCCGGCCGGAAGCACGCCGACGACGGTCAGGGACCGGCCCGCGCCATCCGTCGTGCGGGAGCCGATCTGCAGCCCCGAGGCGACCAGCGCCGGGCCGACAGCGACCTCGCCGGGGGTGGCGGGCAGCCTCCCCTGTTGCACCTGGAAGCGCCCGGCCAGCAGCGGATCCGCCACCGGGGCGAGCACCGTGCGCACCCGGCCGGGCCCGTCCGGCAGGCTCACGTCGGCCACACCGAGGCTGATGGCAGCCAGCCGACTCCCCGGGGGTAGCGCTTCGAGAAGCTGCTCGTCGGTGGCCAGCTGCTCGTCGGCTGCCACCGGCCCGCCGCCCGGGCCGCTGCTGCCGAAGCTCGACCCCGAGGCGTTCTGCTCCAGGCCTGCGCCCTCGGGTTGGACCACGCGCAGGCGGGCCTCGGCCACCGGGCCGAGCAGGGCCAGTGACCCGTCGTCCGGGCGCAGCTCGGTCTGCAGCAGGACGTCCGTGGTGGTCACGGCCAGCACCGGCAGGGCGACCATCGCCGCGGTCAGCAGGGTGCGGCCCGGTGCGCGGCGCAGCTCGCGACGGGCCAGCCGCAGGGCCACCGCGACGCGGGTCATGCCTGGCCCTGCGCCTGGACCAGCCTGCGGCTGTCGTCGACGACGCGGCCGTCGCGCAGGAACACGATCCGATCGGCCCAGGCGGCGTGCGCGGCCTCGTGGGTCACGATCACGACCGCCGCGCCGCGTTCGGCACGGGCGCGCAGCAGTCGCATGACGCTCTCGCCGGTGGTGGTGTCCAGCGCACCGGTGGGCTCGTCGGCAAGGAGCAGGCGGCGGCCACCGGCCAGCGCGCGGGCGATCGCGACGCGCTGCTGCTGACCTCCCGAGAGCTGGTCGGGGAAGCGGTCCGCCAGGTCGGCCAACCCCAGCTCGGCCAGGCTCTCCTTCGCCTGGGCGCGCGCCGCCCGCGCGCGGGCGCCGTCGAGCTCGGCCGGCAGTGCGACGTTCTCGGCCGCCGTGAGCGCCGGCAGCAGGTTCAGCTCCTGGAAGACGTAGCCGACGTGCCGGCGCCGCAGGGCAGCTCGGGCAGAGCGTCGCAACCCGCCCAGGGCGGTGCCGTCGATGCTCACCTGCCCCGTGGTCGCCTCATCCAGCCCGCCGGCCACCGCCAGCAGGGTGGTCTTGCCGGAGCCGGACGGACCCATCACGGCCACGAGCTCGCCGGCCGAGACGGACAGGTCGACATCGGCCAGGGCGAGCACCTGCGTCGGTCCGTCGCCATGGGTGCGCCCCACGGCGTGCAGCTGCAGCAGCGGACTGGTCATCGGTCAGCCTTCCGGTCGGAGAGTCGGGAGTCGCAGGTGTCAAGAAAGCTGGCTTCGGCCTCGGCCACGGACAGCAGCGCGTCCAGCACGACCAGCAGTCCGGTGTCGTCGCTGTCCAGGGCCTGAGCCTTGCGTCGGGTCAGTCCCTGCAGCACGGCCAACGTGGTGGTGCGCTGACGCTGCAGCACCTCCACCAGATCCACCCCAGGCATCGCCGACGCCAGTGCGATCTTGATGGCCAGCTCGTGGCGGGGTGGCGGGGTGTGGTCGACCGGCTGCAGCAGCCACTGCTGCAGCTCCACGTGGCCGGGCTGAGCCAGCGCGTAGAAGACGTGGCCCTCGTCGTCCACGCCGTCCTGCGTCACCAGCCCGTCCCGCTCCAGGCGTCCGAGCGTGGTGTAGACCTGCCCGGCGTTCAGCGGCCAGGCCCCACCCGTGGTGCTCTCGAACTGCGCGCGGAGCTGGTAGCCGTACTGCGGCCCTTCGGCCAGCAGGGCCAGCAGGCTGTGCTTGATCGACACGACCTCACCTCCACTACCGAGTAGACAGTACTCAGTAGTGCCCGGTCAAGACGTAAGGCCAGCCGACCTCAGCCTGATGCTGGTCGGCCCGCAGACACCGTGACCGGAGCGGTACGCCGCCCCATCGCGCGGGCCAGCTCGGCGGGCGCGCACCATCTGGCGAGCAGGACGTACGCCGCACCGGCCAGCACCGAGGCAACCACCGCCGTGAGCAGCGCCAGGGGCGCGGTGTCGGCGTCGATGCCGAGCTCCGGAAGCCCGGCCGTGACCCCGACCGCGACGGCGGCCATCACACCCGCGGGCAGCAGCAGGCGGGCGCCCAGCCCGGCCGTGCCGGCCAGCACACCGGGCGCCTGCCGGCGCAGGTGAGCGCCGAGCAGCAGGCAGCCGACGACGTAGGACGCGGCGTACGCCCCGACCAGCAGGGCCAGCGACCCGCGGGCAGTCGGGGCCGTCAGGGCTAACAGCGCACCGGCGACGTTGACCGCGTTGACGGCGAGGTTGACCAGCGCCGGTGCGCGCGTGTCGCCACGGGCGAAGCAGGCGCGGGTGAGCAGCTGGAAGGCGGTGAACGGCAGCAGCGCCAGGGCGAAGACAGCGACGGCGACAGCGATCAGGCGCACCCCGGCGGCGTCGACCGCGCCGTAGCCGAGCAGCACCTCGGTCAGCGGATCGGCCAGGGCCGCGAGCAGGACCGCGGCGGGCAGCAGGAGCAGCAGCAGCACCCGCATGCCGTCCGACACCAGCGTGGCGTAGCGGGTCAGGTCGGTGACCGCGGCCCGACTCACCTGGGGATAGACCGCCGACAGCACGCTGACGGCGATGATGGCGTACGGCAGCTGCATCACGGTGAAGGCCCACTGGTAGGCCGACGCGCCACCGGGCCTGCTCGCCGCAACTGTCAGCACGACGGCGAGGCCGATTTGGTTGCCCAGCACGTAGAGCAGCGTCCAGCGACCCAGCTTGAGCACCCGGCCGGTTGTCTCGTCCCGGCGAAGCCGCGGGAAGACCCGCATCCCGGGCAGCACCCGGCGGGCGCCCCACACCTGGATCGCGGTCATGGCCAGCACGCCGGCGGTGGTGGTCACGCCGAGCACCACCAGTGCGCCGGTGCCCCCGGTGGCGCTGTCGTCGCGGAGCAGGACGTACGCCCCGATGCCCGCGATCGTCACCACGTTGGTGGCGACACTCGCGAACGAGCCCAGCGCCAGCCGGCCGGCGGCGTTGAGCACCGCCACCGCGTGTACCGAGACGCCGTACGCCACGACCTGCGGGGCGAATAGCACCAGCAGCAGCGTCGCGGTGCGCACGAACTGGCTGCGGGTGCCGGCGTCGTCGATGCCGGAGGCGAACAGCCTCGCCAGGAGCGGACTGGTCACGACGGCCAGGACGGTGGCAGCGCCGGTGACGGCCAGCACCAGCGCCCCGAGCGACTCGGCCCGCTGGCGCCGCTCGTCCGGGTCGTCACGCTCGACCAGCAGCGGGATGAGCACCGCCGACAGGGTCCCGCCCGTGACCAGCACGAGCAGGATCGTCGGGACGGTGTTGGCGATGTTGAACGCATCGGCCAGGGACGTCACACCGAGCGCGGCCGCGAGCGCGCCGACCCGCAGCAGGCCGGTCGCTCGGGACAGCACCGTTCCGGCAGCCATGCCGAGGCCGGCTCGACGCAGGCCCACCGCTAGCCCCCGGCCGTGCGCGCGCCGACCGCGAGGTGCAGGTGGTCCTGGTGCACCAGGTCGGTGAAGCTGCGCCGCCTGGGGCCGTCGAGGTCGCTGCCGGGGGGCGACCCGGTCTGGCGGGTGCGGGGGTCGGCGAAGGCGGCGACGAGGGCGCTGTGGGCCGGCCCCGTCATCGCGCCGATGCTGACCACCGGCTGGCCGCCGGCCCGCCAGAGGTCGACCGCCCTGCCCTGCGTGTGGTTGCTGATCTTGGAGGTGCCGAAGACGTTCAGCGGGTGCCCGGTGCGCATCACCGTCACCGCCAC
Organism: Mycobacteriales bacterium; assembly: GCA_038200075.1. Taxonomy (GTDB): domain Bacteria; phylum Actinomycetota; class Actinomycetes; order Mycobacteriales; family SCTD01; genus SCTD01. Next base: position 1,298 of record JBBPYI010000020.1, on the reverse strand, counting down.
GGGCGTGACGGCGGCGGCAGCCCCCAGCACGGCCACCATGTCGGGCGAGACGCGACCGGCGTGCACATCCCAGCGGCAGGTGTCGGGCAGCTGGATACGGGGGTCGTCCAGCACGGCGGCGATCTTGGCGGGCAGGTCGCGTGGCCGGTCGACCGGCTCACCCCCGGCCGTGACCAGGTCGACGACCCGCCACACGCCCCCCACGACGCGCAGCCGGACGTCCAGGACGCGCACGACGTCCTTGCTCCGGTCGTTCTTGCTCGTCAGTCGTTGCCGCACCACGACCATGACGCCGGCCGAGGTCGCTCCGGTGCCGAGCGGCGCCAGGCCCGACAGCTGCGGGTAGACGATCTGTCCGGCTGAGGACTGCTCGGCGAACAGCGGAGCGGCCACGCGCAGCACAGCGTCGCCCTGGAACTCCGGCGCCACCAACCCAGTTGCCGTGCCCAGCACGTCCTCCGGTCGCTGTCCCGGCGAGCGCGTCACCAGCGCCTGCACGAAGTCGGCCGCGGCTCGCTTGAGGTTGGGCAGCGCCTCGCCTGCGAGAGGCACATAGCGAGGCGGCGGCGCAGACGGCCGGGGGGGCGAGGCTGACGGCCGGGCTGAGCGGGGCGAGGCGGGACGGGCGGAGCCACTGGCCACAGGGTCGGCGGGACCGGCGGGGCCCCGGCAACCGGCCGCGACAACGGACAGCGCAGCCAGGCGGAGCAGGGACCGGCGGTCCAGCGGGGCGGACGTCACAGAGTCCGACGGTAGGTGACGACGTCCTGGCCGCTGGCGTTGCGCCGCGTCCCCGCACGCTCCCAGCCAAGTCGCTCGTAGAACGGCTTGTCGCCGAAGGACACCAGCACCGCCTGGTCGCAGCCGTCCTGCCGCGCGGCCTGCTCCAACCCGCGCACCAGGGCGGCCCCGAGCCCGAGTCCGCGCTGCTCGGGGGCGACAGCGACGTGCAGCAGCGCCGCCGTACGTCCTGCGGTGGGGGCCGAGGCTGCCGAAGAGGGCGTACGCCGCAGCGCCCGGACGTAGCGACCGGCCCGGGTGCGCAGGAAGCGCCAGGCAAGGCCGGGCCGCGCAAGCAGCGCGAGGGCGCCTGCAAGCGCCAGCGACCGGCCGTGCCGGCGCAGTGCGGCCCGGTGGTGCCCGTCGCGGGTGCTGCCGACCAGGAAGCCGGCGAGCCGGCCGTCGGCGCCGTCGACGGCCAACGCCACGGTCCCGGGGGCGTCGAGGAAGGTGGCGAGATAGCGGCTCAGGAAGCGCGGTCCGAGCTCGGCGAAGAACCCGTCGGGCAGCTCGCTGGC
>JBBPYI010000019.1:0-6141 GCA_038200075.1 Mycobacteriales bacterium | reverse complement strand
CGTGACAGCCGCGAACGGCAGCGGCACCGACGTCTCGGTCCCCGCGAGGTGCAGCCGCTCCCCCAGCGACAGCACCCAGGCGACCACGCCGAGCACCGCGGCGACCCGCACCACGGCGACCTGCCGGAACCGCCAGGCCAGCACGGCCAGCACCACCAGCAGCGGCAGGCCCAGATAGCTGCCGTTCTCGCTGTCGTTGCCACCCCAGGTGAAGGTGGCGTCGGTGCCGAGCAGCTGGTGGATCGTCGGCACGACCGTGCCGAACAGGTCGGCGGCGTACGGAGAGGCGTCCTGCACCGGCTCGGTCACCCGGCGCGGCCCGCCGAACTGCACCGACAGCGGCCAGGCCGCCAGCACCGCGAGCAGGGCGGCAGCCGTCACCAGGCCGGTTGCGGCATGCCTCAGGTGGGCCCGGACGAGCGCCCGGTGCTGCAGCGCGAGCACGACGGTGCCGGCCAGGGCCGTGACGAAGGTCGAGGCCAGCACCTCCTCGGTCGTGAGCAGCTGGGCGAGCGCCACCAGGCCCAGCAGCGCGCCGGTGAGCACAGGCCGCAGGCGTTGCCGGACGTAGAGCTCGTGGGCCAGCAGCAGCACCAGCGGCGGCAGCGCGACCAGGGACAGGTTGAGATGGCCGGTGCCCTGAGCCACCAGGTAGGGGCTGAAGCCATAGAGCAGCCCGGCGGCGAAGCGCGCCCACGGCCAGGTGGCGAAGCGCCCGGCGACCCACCACATCGAGGTGGCCGAGCCGGCGAAGGCCAGCACCGCCAGCAGCGTGTGCGATGCCAGCACCCCGGCGGTCGCGGTGACCGGCCAGGCCAGCAGGCCCGGCAGCGGCAGCAGGGTGTTCCACATGAGGTTCACCCCCTCCGGGGCGACCAGGTGCTGGCTGAACCACGGCGAGCGGCCGTTCCCGAGGGCGTACGGCGTCCAGCCGAGGAACCAGTCGGTCTGCGGCGCGTCCTCGCAGGCGCACTGCGTCATGCGCGAGAGCGATGCGAAGGCCGGCAGGTGGCCCAGGACCGCGAGCAGCAGGTAGGTCAGGGGTGCAAGGAGGCGGGCTCTCAGCGCACGCGCCAGACCGAGATGTCCAGCGGGATCTGCTTGACCTCGTCCGGGCGCTGGGTGTCGCTCTCCTCCCACATCGGCAGGATCACGTCGAAGCGGTCGACCGCCTCGACCGACGCCGGGTCGATGCCGGCGGGCAGCTCGCCCTTGTCGGCGACGATGAAGATCGGCTGACCGGCGAAGCGCTCGCGGTAGCGGTCGATCACGGTGCTGCGGGCGTTGCCGTCGATCGCCATCGAGACGTCGCTGGGCAGCAGCGCCGACACCTCGTCGTGCTGCAGCCAGACCGGGGTCGCGAACAGCCGCGTGACCCCGGCGCAGCAGCCCTGGTCGAACTCCCACAGATAGACGCCGCGCTTGTCACCGGACAGGTCCGACAGCCGCTGGCTGACCGCGAAGCTCCCGCGCCACTCGTCGTGCTGGCGCAGCGGCAGCGTCTGGCCGAGGAAGAAGGCGACCAGCCCGGCCAGCGCCAGCGCGGCGGGCACGACCGTCAGCAGCCGACCGCGGTAGCGCTTCACGGCAAAGTAGGCCAGCGCCAGCGCGATGAGGATGAACATGCCGGGCAGGACGGTCGGGATGTAGCGCCGCGACCACCAGAGCATCCGGGTGGAGTTGTTGGCGGTGTAGCCGTAGATCGGGAACAGCAGAAGCGTCGGCAGCACCACGGTCCACACCGAGGCCGACCAGCGACGCAGCGCGACGACCGCGAGGCCGACGACCATCAGGGCGAAGCCCGGCGCGCTGATGAACCAGGTCAGCCGGTTGAGGATCTCCTCGTCGTAGGAGCGGATCATCGTGCGGTCGTTGTAGTCGAAGTAGGCCTTGCCGAACAGCGTCGGTCGCAGATAGCCCAGCGCCAGCAGCGCGATCGCGACGACCAGCACACCGGCGCCCACGACGACCTGCGGCCGGCGTCGCTCGAGCCCACGCGCAGCGGCGGCGAGCGGCCGGCGTCCGACGACCCGCAGGACCGCGGCGAGCCCGAAGCAGGCGACGGTGACGGCGGCGAGCAGGCGCAGGGACGGGATCCCGTTGGCGAGGGAGTAGTTGCGGGCCAGGTCGTACGCCTGCAGCAGGGCGTGCGGGGTCACCACCGCCAGGCCCGCGGCGTACCAGGTGGCCCGGCTGTCCCAGCGGCGGGTCGCGACCAGCGCGGCGCCGATCCCGACCGACAGCAGCACCAGCAGCACCCCGTCGGCCCGGTTGAGCCAGCCGACGCCGACCAGCAGGCCGGCGAGCCCGGCGGCCGGCCGCCAGCCGGTCTGCAGCGCCACGACGATGCCGAGCAGCGCCCCGACGTAGAGCGCCTGGGCCAGCACCTCGGTGGTCGGGAAGCGGGTCTGCCAGACCTGCAGCATGTTGGTTGCCAGCAGCAGCCCGCCGGCACCGGCGGCGATCAGTCCGGCCGCGGGACCGGCCATCGCGGTGCCTGCACGACGCAGGACGGCAACCAGCGCGAACATCGCCAGCGTGCCCATGAGCGGCACCGCGGCCTGCAGTCCGAACAGCCCTCCGGCGGCGTACGCCGTGGCGAGCAGGGCCGGCCACAGGTGATAGAACTGCGGCACGATCCGGCCGGTCGCGGCGTCGCGCACCCAGATGCCGGAGAACCGCGCCCCCGGTGAGGTGAGCTGGACCGGGAAGGTCGGGTCCTGCCCGGCGGTCGCCAGCACCGGGTCGGTGAAACCGTAGTCGCCAGTGTGGGCGATCGAGATCGCGTGCGAGACGTAGCCGCCGGGGTCCTTGTCGGACACCCCGTAGGAGAAGCCGGGATAGGTCAGCAGGAACGCCAGCGCCGCGCAGCCCAGCGCGACGGCGACTCCGGCGGGATCCAGGCGTACGCGGGGGCGTCCCACGCGGGCCACCACCAGCGCGACCAGCAGCAGCACCGGCACGGAGACGGCGAGCACCGCCGGCAGCGAGTGCCGGCCGAGGTGGGCCAGGCCCAGCGAGGCCCACGCGATCACGGAAACGGCCAGCAGCGAGCCGCCGGCCAGCAGGTCCAGCCCGGTCAGCACCGGCCTGGCCGGCGGCGGCGAGCCCTCGACCGGACGGGCGGTGCCGGGTCCGGCCAGGGTGGTCGTCACGCCGTCGAGCCTACGCGCGCCGTGTGACGTCGCCGTGTGCCCGGCGGCGCCTAGGCTTGCCCCCGTGTCCGCACCCGCCGAGAGCGCTCCCCTGCCCGGGGGCCCGCACGACCGCGCCGCGCTCGCCCGCTCGCGCGCCGCCGCCCAGAGCAGCATCCGCTGGGAGCTGCTCAGCCAGCTGGTACGCAAGGACCTGAAGGTGAAGTACCAGGGGTCCACGCTCGGTTTCGTCTGGAGCCTGGCCAACCCGCTGTTCATGCTCGGCATCTACTACGTGATCTTCACGTACGTCTTCCCGGCCGGCGTCCCGAACTACCACGTCTACCTGATGGCCGGGCTGCTGTCGTTCACGGCCTTCAGCCAGGGCGTCATCAACGCCTCCGTCAGCGTGGTCGGCAACGCCGGGCTGGTGAAGAAGGTGCGCTTCCCCCTGCTGGTGCTGCCGCTGTCCGGGGTCGGCTTCGCGATGGTCCAGCTCGCGCTGCAGCTGCCGGTCCTGCTGGTCATCGCGCTGATCAGCGGCGTGAACTTCCTCGGCCCGGAGTTCCTGCTCATCATCCCGGCCCTGGCGCTGCTCCTGGTCCTGACGACGGCTCTCGGAACGCTGGTGTCGGCGCTCAACGTCCGCTTCCGTGACACCAGCCACTTCGTCGAGATCTTCATGCTGGTGTGGTTCTGGACCAACCCGATCCTCTATCGCGCGGGCATCATCAAAGAGCAGCTCGGCGACTACTACTGGGTGTACTTCCTGAACCCGGTCGCCACCATCGTCTCGACGGTGCAGCGGGCCATCTACGACCAGCCGTTCACCGTCAACGACCAGGGCGAGCGCCTGCAGGTGTTGGCCGACCCCGGCTATCTGTTCTACTTCCGCAACCTCGCGATCGGCTTCGTCTTCTCCGGGCTGCTGCTGCTGCTCGCCCGCCGGACGTTCAACCGCCTGCAGGCCGACTTCGCCGAGGACCTGTAGTGCCGCAGCCGGTCATCTCCGCCCCTGTCATCTCGGCGAAGGGGGTGAGCAAGCGCTTCCTCACCCACTCATCCAAGGCGACCCAGCTCAAGGAGCGGATCGTCAAGGGGCGCGGCGCGGGCACGGAGGAGTTCTGGGCGCTGCGCGACGTCGACGTGACCGTCGGCGACGGCGAGACGGTTGGGCTGATCGGCCCCAACGGCGCCGGCAAGTCCACGCTGCTCAAGGTGCTGGCCGGCATCCTGCGCCCCACCTCCGGGCAGGTCGAGGTGCAGGGCCGGATCGCCTCGCTGCTCGAGCTCGGGGCCGGCTTCAACGGCGAGCTGACCGGGCGCGAGAACGTCTACCTCAACGCCGCGCTGCTGGGGCTGTCCCGCAAGGAGGTCGACCGGCTGCTCGACTCGATCATCGAGTTCTCCGAGCAGGGCCCGCGCATCGACGATCCAGTGAAGCACTATAGCTCCGGGGAGTACGTCAAGCTCGCCTTCTCGATCGCCGTGCACGTCGACCCCGACGTGCTCCTCATCGACGAGGTGCTCGCGGTCGGCGACGAGGCCTTCGCCCGCAAGTGCCTGGGCAAGATCGAGCAGTTCCAGCAGGCCGGCAAGACCATCTTGTTCGTCACGCACTCCCTGGACCTCGTCACCACGCTGTGCACCCGCGGGATCGTCGTGGACCACGGTCGGGTGCAGTACGACGGCGACCCGGCCTTCGCTGTCGGGACGCTGCGCAAGATCCTGGGCACCGACCGACCGGTCGGCCAGCCGCTCGCACCGGTCGAGATCGGTGGGGTCGTCGTGCACTCCGCCGTCGCCTCCACCACGCCGGGCGGTCCCGCGAGCAGCCGCCTGCGCGCAGGCGACCCGCTGCACCTGCGAGTCACCTGCGAGGTGCTGGCCAGCGACGAGGTCTACCCCGGCGAGGTCGGGGTCGTGGTGATGGGCGCCGGTGACATCCCCGTCTTCGCCTTGCGTACGCCCGCCGGCGAGGGGTTGCCGCCGGTGCCGGGTCGCTACGACGTCGACTTCGCCATCGACGCCGTGCCACCGCTCAACGGGGCGTTCATCCTCGGCGTGCAGGTCGACCACGCCGAGACCCATCTGCCGATCACGGCTCGCCGCTTCGACGACGCGATCTGGGTCGAGACGGGCGTGCTGCCCGGCCTGCTCGACGTCCCGGCACTGACGACCGTGACGGAGGCATCGTGAGCGAGCGGCTCGAGAGCGACTACTACGCCTACATGGGCTACGACCCGGAGCACAGCAAGGCAGGCCTCGCGCACTACGTCCCCTGGTTCACTGCCGGGCCGGTGCTCGAGCTGGCGTGCGGCCGAGGCGAGTTCCTGGACCTGCTGCGCGACGCCGGGATCGCCGGCGAGGGCGTCGACCTCGACGGCGGCATGGTCGAGCTGGCCCGGGCTGCCGGGCACACCGTCCTGCTCGCGGACGCCCTGACCGGTCTGCGCGAGCGGCCGGACAACTCGCTGCAGGGGGTGTTCTCCGCGCACTTCGCCGAGCACCTGACACCGGAGGACCTCGATGCGGTCATCACCGAGTCGGCCCGGGTGCTCGCGCCCGGCGGGGTGTTCATCGCTGCCACCCCGAACGCCGCCTGCCTGTCGGTGCTGGGCCACGACTTCTGGCGCGACCCGACCCACCTGCGCTTCTACGACCCACGGCTGCTGGCGTTCTACTGCGCCAAGGCCGGGCTCGAGGTCGTGGAGACCGGCGGCAACCCCCGCAACCCCGCCGGGCCGCCCCCGCACGCGCTCGCACCGGCGACCCACGTCGATGCCGATCTGCGCCCCGACATCGTCGCGGCGATCCAGCGCATCACCTGGGATGCCAAGAAGGGCGTCTCGGACCCCGACTCCCCCTGGCACGCCTTCGGGCACTTCCTCGGCGTGCTCGAGGAGCGGCTGCGCACCACCCAGGAGGAGCTCGCCGCCGTCAAGCAGTCCTACTCCCAGCTGCTCGAGCAGCTCTATCCGTCGAACGAGGTCTACGTGGTCGCCCG
>JBBPYI010000018.1:0-5384 GCA_038200075.1 Mycobacteriales bacterium | reverse complement strand
GTCGGTGCCGGAGGCGCTCGAGCGGCTGCGGGCCCAGGGCCATGCCCGCGCGTCGGTCGCCCGCTACTTCCTCGGACCGGGCTTCCTGCCCCGGCTGGTCGAGCGGCAGGCCGCGACGGTTGAGGGCCTGACGGTCGTGGTGTCGGACGTGCTCGGGGTGTCCGACGGGCTCGCCGGACTGCTCGCCGGCCGCTACGACGAGGTGCTCGGCGGCGACATCCGGATGAACTGCGACGCCTGCCTCTACCGAGTGGCGCTGCCGGGCCGGGAGGCGGCCGTCGGCGCTGCCCAGGAGCCGCACACCCACCCCGACGACGGGTAGCAGGCCGCAGGCAGGGACCGTGGGCCCGCCGTCGAACCAACCAACGTCCGCGAGTGCGCCACACTGCAGGACGCAGCCCCCGCACCGCGAGCACTGGAGCACCGCATGACCACCTACCTCGTCACCGGCGGCACCGGCTTCCTCGGCCGGCACCTGCTGGAGCGGCTGGTCCGACGGCCTGACGCCGAGATCCACGTCCTGGTCCGCAAGGGCTCGGTGGAGCGGCTCACGGCGCACGCCGCCCGCACGCCCGGCGGGGAGCGGATCCACCCGGTCGTCGGGGATCTCGGGACGGACGGACTCGGCCTGGGCCCCGCCGACCGCACGCGGTTGGCGGGGGTGGACCACGTCGTGCACCTCGCCGCGCTCTACGACATGACGGCCGACGACGAGCGCAACCGGCAGACCAACGTCGAGGGCACCAGGCGGGTCGTCGAGCTGGCCAACACTCTCGGGGCGGGCTGCCTGCACCACGTGAGCTCCGTGGCGGTCGCGGGGGAGTACGCCGGCCGCTTCACCGAGGAGATGTTCGACGAGGGCCAGCACCTGCCCTCGCCCTACCACGCGACCAAGTACGAGGCCGAGCGGCTGGTGCGTGAGGAGGCCACCGTGCCGTGGCGGGTCTACCGCCCGGCGGTCGTGGTGGGTGACTCCAGGACGGGTGACATCGACAAGATCGACGGCCCGTACTACCTCATGAAGGCGCTCGCCGGCATCGGCGACATTCCCGGGGTGAGCCGGCTCCCGCTGGTCGGTCCCGACCTCGGCGCCACCAACGTGGTTCCGGTCGACTACGTCGTCGACGCGATGGACGCGCTGCTGCACGCCGACGGCCTGGACGGTCGCGCCTTCCACCTGGTGCATCCGCGACCGCAGCGGCTGCTCGACGTCTACAACGCGCTGGCCGAGGCCGCCGGCGCACCCAAGGTGGTCCTGGGCCTGCCGTCGACGTTGTTCGCCCCGGCTGCGCTGGGCCTGTCTCTGCTCGGGCGGCTGCCCGGGATGATGGCCGCGCGCGACCTGTTCCTGGCCCGGCTCGGCATCCCCCCAGAGGTGGTGCCGCATTTGACCTTCGCGTCGACCTTCAGCGCCGACGCCACCCGTCGCGAGTTGCAGCAGCTGGATGTGGCTGCCCCGCAGGAGTTCTCAGCCTATGCCGAAATCCTTTGGGAACACTGGTCGCAGCACCTGGACCCGCTCAAGGCCCGCCGGCGCAATCCGGGCGGGATGCTCGCGGGCCGTACGGTCGCCGTCACCGGTGCCTCCTCTGGCATCGGGCGCGAGGTCGCGCTCGCCGTGGCCCGCAAGGGCGGGATCCCGCTGCTGCTGGCCCGTCGGATCACCGAGCTCGAGGCCGTACGCGAGGAGATCGTGGCCGCCGGCGGGCAGGCGTCGGTCTACTCGGTCGACCTGACCGAGCCCGAATCGATCGAGGCCTGCGTGAAGCAGATGCTCGCCGACCACGACGCGGTCGACATGCTCGTCAACAACGCCGGCCGGTCGATCCGTCGCTCGATCAAGCTGTCCTACGACCGCTTCCACGACTTCGAGCGAACGATGCAGCTCAACTACTACGGGCCCGTACGCCTGGTGCTGGCGTTGCTGCCGCACATGACCGAGCGCCGCTTCGGACACGTGGTGAACATCAGCTCGATCGGGGTGCAGACCGGCCCGCCGCGCTTCTCGGCGTACGTCGCGAGCAAGGCGGCGCTGGACGCGTTCAGCCGCGTGGTGTCCAGCGAGCTGGTCACCGACGGCGTCAGCTTCACCACCGTCCACATGCCGCTGGTGCGGACCCCCATGATCGCGCCGACCAAGATCTACGACGCGTTCCCGACGCTGACGCCTCAGCAGGCCGCCGACATGGTCGTGCGGGCCCTGGAGGAGCAGCCCAAGCACATCGGCACCAAGCTCGGCACGACCGGCGCCGTCGCGCACGCGCTCGCGCCCAAGCTCGTCGACGCGCTGCTGCACACCGCCTACCACGTCTTTCCGGACTCGATCGCGGCCGGCGGGAGCGACCGCAAGCCGACCGACGCGGCGCCCGAGGCCCTGTCGCGTGGGGCGGCGGCGATGGTGCGGCTGCTACCGGGCGTGCACTGGTAGTTGCGCACGGCCTTGCTCTCACGGCGTCCTGAGCTGCGTGATGCCCTGCTCGTCCGGCACGACGTGGCGAAGGCCGGGAACCTCGGTGAAGGCGCGATCGGCAGAGACGAGGGCGTACGCGCCGATGCTCTGGGCGACCGCTGCGAGCACGGCGTCGAAGGCCCCGAGACGTTCGACGGCGGCGAAGGTGTCGAGCCCAGCACGTAGCGCTGCCTCATCTGAGACCTGCAGGGGACCGAGCAGGTCCGCGTACGCCCGGGCCTGCAGCACGGCGTCGGCCCGGCCGGTGCGGCGAGACCTCACATGGACGTACTCCTGCACCACCTCGACGGTGGTGGTGGCGCGCAGCTCGCCATCGGCAAGCAGTCGGATCAGGTGTCTACAGGGCTCGCGCAGAGGATGCTCCCCGCCGGTCGCGTAGACCAGGACGGTGGTGTCGAGCACGATCACCGGTGCCGGCCTCGCAGCGCGTCCAGCTCGGTGAGCAGGTCGGGGACATCGGGGACGTCCATCGACTCGGCGGCCAGCAGCGTCGCCGCGGCAGCCTGCCGGCGCCGGTCGCCGGTCGGCAACCCGCGGTCGATGGCCTCACGCACGATCGTGGCGACCGAGACGCCGCGCTCCTTGGCGGCCGCCGTCAGCCGTTGATGACGCTCGTCGTCGATGAGGATCTGCAGCCGGTGCTCCAGCATGCTCATACGTTAGCAGGAGCAGGTCAGCGCCGTCGGCGGTGCGTCCTACCAGCCAGCCGGCGCCCCAGGGGCGCCGCTGAGCAGGACGCAACGGGTCGGTCCGCGGTCTGCCGCGTGACAGTCTGGCCGCGTGACCGATGTCTATCTGGAGCGAGGGCGGACGTGGACCTTCGCCTGCGCGCTCGACTGGCCCGGCTGGGCGCGGCGGGGCAGAGGTGACGAGGCGGCGCTGGAGGAGCTGACGGCGTACGCCCCGCGCTATGCCGAGGTGGTGCCGGCCTTCGCTGCGGGCGAGCTGCACGTCATCGGGGCGCTCGCCGGGACACCCACCACCGACTTCGGGGCGCCCGACGCCCGCGGACCCTGGGACGACCTGCCGGTCGACCTGGACCTGCTGGCCGACCGGCTGCAGGCCTGCTGGGCCGCCTTCGACCGGGTGGTCGCGGCGTCCGGCCCGGCCCTGCGCAAGGGGCCGCGCGGCGGCGGTCGCGACCGCGACGCGATCGCCGGACACGTCCAGGAGGGCGAGCGGTCCTACGGCCGCAAGCTCGGCCCGCGGGTGCCGCCGCGCACGCCCTGGGGCGAGCAGCGGGCGGCGTACGACCTGGCCGTGCGCTCCGGCGCTCCCGACGGCGGGTGGCCGGTGCGCTACGCCGTACGCCGCTTCGCCTGGCACGTCCTGGACCACGCGTGGGAGATCCAGGACAAGCAGTTGCCTAGCCCTCCTGCTCCGTCGGCCGGATGAGGACCTCGTTGATCGCGACGTGGCGGGGCCGCGTCACGACGTAGGTCACGGCGTCGGAGATGTCCTCGCTCTGCAGGCGCTCCATGTCGGCGAAGCGGCTCTTGAGCATCTCCTGCACCTCGGGCCGGTTGTGGCCGACCAGTTCGGTGCTGACCGCGCCCGGCTCGACCAGGCTGACCCGTACGTGCCGCTTGGTGACCTCCTGGCGCAGGCCCTCGCTGAACGCGCCGACCCCGAACTTCGTGGCGTTGTAGACGCCGCTGCCGGCGCGGGCGATCCGGCCGGCGACCGAGCTGATGTTCACGATGTCGGCGACCCGGCGGGGGCTGTCCTCGGCGGCGGCGATCAGATGCGGCAGCGCGGCGTGGGTGCAGTACATCAGCCCCAGCACGTTGAGCTCGACCATCCGCCGCCACTCCTCGACGGGAGCGGACTCCATCGGGCCGAGCAGCATCACGCCGGCGTTGTTGACCAGCGTGTCGAGCCGCCCGAGGTCCGCGACCGTCTGCGCGACGGCCTGCTGGGCCTGCTGCTCATCGGTGACGTCGGCCTCGATCACCAGGGCCTTCCCGCCGGCCGCCTGGATCCGCCCCGCGAGGTCGTCGAGCCGGTCCTTGCGGCGGGCCACGACGGCGACCGCCGCGCCCTGCGCCGCCAGCGCGAGGGCGGTCGCCTCGCCGATCCCCGAGCTCGCGCCCGTCACCAGTGCCACGGTCCCTGCCAGTGTCTGCGTCATGGGGACCACCCTGCCCCATCGGGGTCGCGGTGCACCCTCAGGAGTAGGCCGGGGCCTGCTGGCCGGTGGTGACCGGCAGGGACTCCCAGCCGCGCAGGACGCGGGTCGTCGTACGCCGCGACCCGGGTGCCAGCGCCAGGTCCGGGAAGCGCTCGAACAGGGTGCGCAGGCCGACCTCGCCCTCGACCCGGGCCAGGGCGGCGCCGAGGCAGAAGTGCCGGCCGGCCGAGAAGGACAGGTGGTCGCGGGCGTTGGTACGGCCGACGTCGAAGCGGTCCGGGTCGGCGAAGACCGCCGGGTCGCGGTTGGCGCCGCCGAGCATCGTGACGACCAGGCCGCCGGCCGGCAGCCGCTGCCCGGCCACCTCGGTCGGGCGTACGGCGAAGCGGGCGGTCAGCTGGACGGGCGACTCGTGGCGCAGCACCTCGTCGACCGCGGTGGACCACAGGGCCGGGTCCGCACGCAGCCGGGCGAGCTGCTCGGGGTGGGTCAGCAGCGCGACGGCGCCGCTGCCGAGCAGGTTGACGGTTGTCTCGAAGCCGGCAGCCAGCACCAGTCCGGCGATCGCCCGCAGCTCGGTGTCGTCCAGGCGCTGACCTTCGTCCTCCAGGGTGACGAGCTGGCTGAGCAGGTCGGTGCCGGGCTCACGCCGCAGCCGCTGCAGATGGTCGTCGAGCCAGGTCGAGAAGCCGCGTACGGCCACGTCGACGTCCCGGAACTGCCGCCAGCTCAGGCCGACGTCCAGGCTGGGGGCACCGGCCCGGCCGTACGCCAGGACCAGCT
>JBBPYI010000017.1:0-3618 GCA_038200075.1 Mycobacteriales bacterium | reverse complement strand
GTGCCCGGCACGAGCTGGATGCTGTCCACCGGCATCCCGGCCTGCGTCGCCGCTGCCGCCAGCACGTCGACCAGGACCGTGTTGGAGCGATAGGCGCTGGCGCTGCCGCGCAGCAGCACGGCGTTGCCGCTCTTCAGGCACAGCCCGGCGGCATCGGCGGTGACGTTCGGGCGGGCCTCGTAGACGATCCCCACCACACCCATCGGGACGCGAACCTGCCTGAGCTCCAGGCCATTCGGCAGCGATGAGCCGCGCACGACCTCGCCGACCGGGTCGGGCAGGGTCGCGACGTGCCGCAGCCCGTCGGCCATCGCCTCGATCCGTGCGGCCGTCAGGGTCAGACGGTCCAGCAGCGACTCGCTCGTGCCGGCCTCCCGACCGGCGCTGACGTCCTCGGCATTAGCCGCCAGGATCTGCTCGCTGTGCGCGACCAGGGCGTCAGCCATGGACAGCAGCGCCGCGTCCTTGTCCTTGCGCGCCAGCGGCGCAAGACCGGCTGCGGCTGCGCGGGCTCTGCGGGCGACATCCAGCACCTCACTCATGACCACAGCGTACGGAAAGGATCGCCCACGGCACATCCACTCGTCGCGCCCGGCGGCGTCTCAGGTAGGTAACAGGACCAGGTCATCGCGGTGGACGACCTCGCGCAGCCCCAGCTCGCGCGTCGAGCGGCCCAGCAGCGCCGGCAGCTCTGCGGCGTCGTACGCCACAAGACCGCGCGCCACCGCCCGGCCGTCGTGGTCGACCAGCTCCACGGGATCGCCTGCAGCGAAGTCCCCCTGCACGGCCGTGACGCCCGCGGGCAGCAGCGACAGCCGGCGGTCGCAGACGGCTGCCACGGCGCCCGGGTCCAGCACCAGGCGTCCGCGGGGCGTCGAGGCATGGGCGAGCCACAGCAGGCGTCCCGGGGAGCGCGTGCCGGTCGGTGTGAAGACGGTGCCGCCTTCGCCGCGCAGCGCGGCCTCGACACCGGCCGTACCGGCCAGCAGCACCGGCACCCCGGCGCCCGTCGCCAGCGCGGCGGCGTCGACCTTGCTCGCCATGCCACCGCTGCCCAGCCCGGCCGATCCCGTGCCGCCAAGCGAGATCCCCTGCAGGTCAGCAGGTCCCGTCACCTCGGTGAGCAGTCGCGCCCCCGGCGTACGCGGGTCGCCGTCGTAGAGCCCGTCGACGTCGGACAGCAGCAGCAGCGCATCGGCGCGCACGATGTGCGCCACCAGCGCCGCGAGCCGGTCGTTGTCGCCGAAGCGGATCTCCTCGGTCGCGACCGCGTCGTTCTCGTTGACGACCGGCACCACCGACAGCGACAGCAGCCGATCCAGCGTCGTCTGGGCGTTCTTGTAGTGCGACCGGCGTACGACGTCGTCGGCGGTGAGCAGCACCTGCCCGACGGTGCGGCCATGTCGGGAGAAGGCGGTGGCGTAGCGCTGGACCAGCAGCGACTGCCCGACGGAGGCCGCCGCCTGCTGGGTGGCCAGGTCCCGAGGCCGACGGGCGAGCCCGAGCGGCGCCAGCCCTGCCGCGATCGCCCCTGAGGAGACCAGCACCAGCTGGCCGGCCCGGGCCGACAACGCGTCGACGAGCGCATCGAGCCGATGCGGGTCCAACCCACCGACGGCGGTTGTCAACGACGACGAGCCGACCTTGACGACCAGCCGCTGCGCCGAGGCGATCGCGGCCCGACTCACGCTGAGATCACTCCGCGGCGTCCTCGAGCGCCTTAGTCAGCGCCTCCTTGTCCAGGCCCATCCGCTCTGCCCGGCGCAGGTCCTTCTGCAGCCGGCGCTCGTCGGCGTTGGTGCGGTCGACCTGGGCCAGCCGGACATCCTGGCCACGCAGACCGGAGGAGAACTGCTCGAGCTCGGTGGGCTGCCAGTCGAAGGACACCTCGCCGATCGTGACGTGGTCGCCCGGGACCGCACCGGCCTCGGCAAGGGCCTTCTCGACGCCGAGCCGGGCAAGCCGGTCGCCCAGATAGCCGACGGCCTCGTCGTTGGTGAAGTCGGTCTGCAGGATCCAGCGCTCGGGCTTGTCCCCGATGACTACGAAGCCCTCGCCGTCGGGCTCAACGGTGAAGCCGAGGTCATCAACGGCCTTGGGACGCAGCACGATGCGGGTCGCCTGCTCCACGACCTGCTCGGCGCGGTCGACCTTGACGGCCTCGGCCATCGCGTAGAGCAGCGGCTGCAGCCCCTCGCGGCTGGCCGCCGACAGCTCGAAGACCTGCAGGCCGCGAGCCTCGAGCTCGGGCTTGACCAGGTCCGCGAGCTCGCGGGCCTCCGGCACGTCGATCTTGTTGAGGACCACCAGGCGGGGCCGCTGGGTGAGCCGCGCGACGTCGTCCTTGTAGAGCTCGAGCTCGCGCTCGAGCACGTCGAGGTCGCTGATCGGGTCGCGGTCGGGCTCCAGGGTCGCGCAGTCCAGGACGTGCACGAGAACCGCGCAGCGCTCGACGTGGCGCAAGAACTCAAGGCCCAGACCCTTACCGGTGTGTGCGCCGGCGATCAGGCCGGGGACGTCGGCGACGGTGTAGGTGACCCCGCCGGCCTCGACCACCCCGAGGTTCGGCACCAGCGTCGTGAAGGGGTAGTCCGCGATCTTCGGGCGGGCGGCGGACAACGCGGCGATCAGGCTGGACTTGCCGGCA
Source organism: Mycobacteriales bacterium (assembly GCA_038200075.1). Classification (GTDB taxonomy): domain Bacteria; phylum Actinomycetota; class Actinomycetes; order Mycobacteriales; family SCTD01; genus SCTD01. The sequence continues at coordinate 971 of JBBPYI010000017.1, read as the reverse complement.
CTGGGGAAACCCACCAGGGCGACGTCGGCGACGCTCTTGAGCTCCAGCACGACGTCGCGGCTTTGCCCGGGCTCGCCCAGCAGCGCGAAGCCCGGCGCCTTGCGCTTGACGCTGGCCAGGCTCGAGTTGCCCAGACCGCCCCGGCCGCCGCGGGCGGCGATGTAGGTCGCGCCCTCGCCAATGAGGTCGGCCAGCTGGTTGCCGTGCTCGTCGTAGACGACGGTGCCGTTGGGCACCGGGACGATGACGTCGGCGCCGGACGCACCGGTGCGCATCGAGCCCTGTCCCTGCTTGCCGCTCGTGGCCTTCTGGTGTGGGTGGTAGTGGTAGTCCAGCAGCGTCGTGGTGTTGCTGCGCACGATCAGGATGACGTCTCCGCCGTGGCCGCCGTCGGCCCCGTCGGGACCGCCGAGCGGCTTGAACTTCTCGCGGCGGACGCTGGCGCAGCCGTTGCCACCGTCGCCTGCAGAGACGTGCAGGACAGCGCGGTCGACGAACGTGGCCATGGTGGTGAACCTCTCGGAGAATGCAGCGAGGGCGGCCCGGCTAGCCGGTCCGCCCTCGTCGATGGTGCTCGGTGGTCGGTTAGCCGACCGGGACGGGCGCTGCAGGCGCAGCGACCGGCGCGATGTTGACGGTCTTGCGGCCGCGCTTGAGGCCGAACTTCACGGCACCCGGCTCGAGCGCGAACAGGGTGTCGTCCTTGCCGCGACCGACGCCCTCACCCGGGTGGAAGTGGGTGCCGCGCTGACGCACGATGATCTCGCCGGCCTTGACGACCTGACCGCCGAAGCGCTTCACGCCGAGGTACTGGGCGTTGGAGTCGCGACCGTTGCGCGAGGAGCTCGCGCCCTTCTTGTGAGCCATGGCGCAATCCCTACTTCGCGGAGCCGGCAGCGACGCCGGTCTCGATGGCGGTGACGCGGACGCGGGTCAGGCGCTGGCGGTGACCCAGGCGGCGCTTGTAGCCC
>JBBPYI010000016.1:0-5613 GCA_038200075.1 Mycobacteriales bacterium | reverse complement strand
TCGTGGCCGCCCTCCATCACCTGGTCGAGCAGGCCGAAGACGGCGGCCGCGTCGTGGGCGGCGAAGGCGTCAACGATCCCGTCGAGCAGCGTGTCGGGGGTGACGCCGAGCAGGGCCGCCGCGCCCTCCCGGGTGACCCCCTCGGGACCGGCGGAGGCCAGCACCTGGTCCAGCACCGAGAGCCCGTCGCGGGCCGAGCCGGCGGCGGCCCGGACCACCAGCGGCACGACCGACGGGTCGACCGCGATGCCCTCGGCGGCGACCACCTTGCCCAGCAGGTCGGTCAGCGCCTTGGGCGACATCAGCCGGAAGGGGTAGTGGTGCGTACGCGAGCGGATCGTCTGCAGGACGTTCTCCGGCTCGGTCGTGGCGAAGACGAACTTCACGAACTCCGGCGGCTCCTCGACCAGCTTGAGCAGCGCGTTGAACGCCGCCGTCGTGACCATGTGGGCCTCGTCGATGATGTAGATCTTGTAGCGACTGGAGACGGGCGCGAAGAAGGCCCGCTCGCGCAGGTCACGGGCGTCGTCGACGCCGTTGTGCGAGGCCGCGTCGATCTCGATGACGTCCAACGAGCCCGGGCCGTTGGGCGCCAGCGCGACGCAGGAGTCGCAGACCCCGCACGGATCCGGCGTGGGTCCCTCGGCGCAGTTGAGCGAGCGCGCCATGATCCGGGCGCTGGAGGTCTTGCCGCAGCCGCGCGGCCCGCTGAACAGGTAGGCGTGGCTGATCCGCCCGTTGGTCAGCGCCTGGCGCAGCGGCTCGGTGACATGGGTCTGCCCCATCACCTCGGCGAAGCTGCCGGGACGGTACTTGCGGTAGAGCGCCAGGCTCACGACCACTCCCTCACACGTAGAGGACCCCTCGCACACCCGCTCAGAGCTCGCCTGCCCTTGCTGCCTTCCGGCCCTGGGGGAGTTCAGCGAGATGGGCGCCGCACGAGGGGTCTGCGGCCACCCTACCGGCCGTACGCCCGGCGCCGCCGTGGCCTGGCGCTAGCATCGTCGGCGGAGGATTCGCCTAGTTGGCCTATGGCGCACGCTTGGAAAGCGTGTTGGGGGCAACCCCTCGCGAGTTCGAATCTCGCATCCTCCGCCAGACCAGGAGCCGCTCCCGACGGGGCGGCTCCTGGCGTTCGTCGTGTCGCTGTCACCCGCGGCTGGCAGGCTGAGCCCGTGGGACGTCCGCGTGAGCTCAGCACCAGGGCAGTGCGGCGCGTACGAGCCGCGGCCCGTGCGGACGGCGCCGACAGCAGCGGCCTGTCGGCACTGATCTCGGTGCACACCCTGCACGCCGCGGGCGACGCCCTGGTGGCGGTCGCGCTGGCCGGGACGCTGTTCTTCTCCGTGCCGATCGGCGAGGCCCGCGGCCGGGTGGCGCTCTACCTGCTGCTGACGATGCTGCCGTTCTCACTTCTGGTGCCGGTCGCCGGGCCGCTGCTGGACCGCTTCCCGCACGGTCGGCGCACCGTGCTGGCCGTCACGACCGGTGGGCGCGGGCTCCTGACCTGGGTGATGGCCGGCGCCACCGCCTCGCTCGGCCTGTATCCCCTCGCGCTGGCCGTGCTGGTTCTTTCCAGGGCGTACGGCGTGGCCCGCAGCGCCGCCGTCCCCCGGGTGCGCCCACCGGGGGTGGGCCTGGTGTCGGCCAACGCCCGGCTCAACGTCGCGGCGGTGGCGGCCGGCGCCGGCGCGGCGGCGGTCGGGTCCGGGCTCACCGCGCTGACCGGCACGTCGAGCTGGGCGCTGCGGCTGGCCAGCGTCCTGCTCATCGCCGGGGCCGTGCTGTCACTGCGCCTGCCCGAGCGGGTCGACCAGCCCGCTGACACCGCCGTGAGCACCGCGGCCCGCTTCCGCCTGCTCGCCGGACGCCCGGCCGTCACCGGCCCGCTGGCCGCAGCGATCGCGCTGCGGGCCCTGGCCGGCCTGCTGACGATCTTCCTGGCCTTCCTCCTGCGATCCGAGGGGGCCTCCCGACTGCTGGTCATCGCCGTGGTCGGTGCGGCGGCGGTCGGGCAGCTGGCCGGGACCTCGCTGGCCGCCCGGCTGCCCGAGACGTCCTCGCGTCTGCTGACCGTCCTTGCCCTGGCCGCCCCGCTCACCGCGTGCCTGGGCGCGGCCGTGACCGGGGCCGGTCCCTGGGTCGTCGCGGCTGCTGCCACGACCGGCATCTCGGCGTCCCTGTCGAAGTTCGCCCTCGACGCCGCCCTGCAGCAGCACGTGCCGGGCCGCTCGATCGGCACCGCCTTCGCCCGCGCCGAGACCGGGCTGCAGCTGGCCTGGGTGCTCGGCGGGGCCGTCGCAGTCGCCATCCCGACCCGGTCCGGGCTGGGCTTCGGGATCGCCGCCGCGCTCCCCGCCCTCGGCGTCCTGCTCGCCCGCCAGCTGGCCGTACGCAGCGCCCGCTGAACGGTTCAGCCCGAGCGTCTTCCTGTCGACAGGGTCACCGTGGAGACCACCTCGGCGAACGAGACGCGACGCCTGCAGGCGCTTCGGGCGTACGCCGTGCTCGACACCCCTGCGGAGCCTGCGTTCGACGACCTCGCCGCCGCCGCTGCCCAGATCGCCGGGGTGCCGCACGGGTTCGTGAGCCTGGTGGACGAGAACCGGCAGTGGTTCAAGGCGCACCCGGGCACCGGCCTGACCGAGACCAGCCGTGACATCGCCTTCTGCGCCCACACGGTCGCCGCCAACGACGTCCTGGTCGTACCGGACGCGCGGCAGGACCCCCGCTTCGTCGACAACCCGCTGGTCACCGGCCCGCCGTACCTGCGGTTCTACGCAGGCTTCCCGCTGCGTACGCCTGGCGGGCACGTCCTCGGCACCCTGTGCGTGCTCGGACCCCACCCGGCGCAGCTGGACATCGGCCAGCGACGGCTCCTGCAGGTGCTCGCCGACCAGGTCATGAACCAGCTCGAGCTGCGCAGGCAGTCCGCCGAGCAAGGCCGGGCGCGCCGACAGGCGACCGAGCTGGCCGAGCAGCTGGCAGCGTCCGAGCAGCGCTACCGACTGCTGGCCGAGCATGCCACCGACATCGTCAGCCGACATGCACCCGACGGGAGCGTGCTCTACGTCTCGCCCTCGCTGCGCACGGTGCTGGGCGCTGACCCAGATCTGGAGATCGGCGACCACGCCCCGGACCGGGTCCACCCCGATGACCGGGGGCTGCTCGACGAGGCGCTGCGGTCGGTGGGGGCCGGCGAGGGGCCCGTGACGGTGACGATGCGGGCCGGGCACGCAGACGGGTCCTGGCGCTGGCTGGAGACGACCCTGTCCGCACTGCTCGCGGCTGACGGCTCCCTGCTGGAGCTGCACTCGAGCGCGCGGGACGTCACCGCTCGGATCATTGCTGACCAGGCACGCCAGGAGTCAGAACGACGGCACCGCGAGCTGGTCGAGCAGACTCCCGACGGAATCCTGGTGCATGTCGACGGCCTGATCACCTTCGCCAACGCGGCGGCAGCCCGAATGCTCGGCGCCACGGACCCGCAGGACCTGCTCGGTCTTGCGGTGGCCGACTTCGCCGATCCGGTCAACAGGGAGCGCGTGCTCGAGCGCATGAGCACGCTCATCTCGGGCGGGTCGGTCCCGACACTGCGGCAACGGGCCCGACGCCTCGACGGCACCTGGGTGACCGTGGAGGCCTCCGGCTCACGCGTCGACTTCGACGGCCGCGCCGGGATCCAGTACGTGCTGCGCGACGTCACCGCCCAGCAGGAGGCCGCGGCGGCCATCCTGCTCAGCGAGCAGCAGCACCGCAGCCTGTTCGAGCTCTCACCGGTCGGGCTGGTGGAAGCTGACCCCGATGGCCGGATGCTGCGCGTGAACAACACCTTGGCCGCCCTGCTCGGCAGGAGTCCGCAGGAGCTCGAAGGCCTGCTGATCCGCGACCTCACCGAGCCGCTGCGGCCAGGGGAGGACCGGGTCGGTGCCCGCGCCGCAGCCGGGGAGGACACGCCTGGCGCAGAGCGGGTCTTCGTACGCCCCGATGGCGAGCGCGTGCAGTGCGTGCTGTCGTCGGCCGTCGTGCGCAACGCCGACGGGACGGTCGAGCGCATCGTCGTGACCGTCGTCGACATGACCGAGCGCAACGCCGCCCGGGCCGAGCTGGAGACCCTGGTCACCGAGCTGCAGGAGGCGCGCGCCGAGGCGGACCGGCGCACGGCGCTGCTGGATGCCGTGCTCGAGACCATCGACGTCGGGGTCGTGGCCTGCGACGCGGCGGGCCGGCTCATCCTGTTCAACCGGGCCACTCGCGAGTTCCACGGCCTGCCTGCCGATCCCGACATCGACCCGGCCAACTGGTCGGATCACTACGCGCTGCGCGCCGAGGACGGCGTCACCCCCCTCAACGCCGACCGGGTGCCGCTCTACCGCGCGCTGGTCGAGGGCCAGGTCAACGACCAGCACATCACCATCACCCCGACCGGGCTGCCGCTGCGCACCCTGCGCGTCGACGGCCGAGCGCTGCTCGACGCCGAGGGACACGTGACCGGCGCCGTCGTCGCGATGAAGGACGTTACCGAGCTGCGCGCGAGCGAGCAGCGCTTCCGGGCGGCCTTCCAGAACGGCCCGACGCCGATGGCCCGACTCGACCCCGACGGGACGGTCCGCGACGCCAACCCGGCGCTTCGTCGCTTCCTGTCTATTCCCACCAGCCGTCTGCTCGGTCGACGCCTGACCGAGCTCGTGCACCCCGACGACGCCACCTTGCTCCTCGACGTGCTGAGCGGCCTCGGGACAGGTACGTCGCCGGTAGAGCTGCGGCTGCTGCGTCAGGACGGTGTCGCCGTGTGGTGCGAGCTCGCGACGACCAACGCCACCTCTGTCGGCGGCGCGCCGTACGTCCTCGCGCAGCTGCTCGACGTGCACGACCGCAAGAACCACGAGCTGCGGTTGGAGCTGGCGGCCAACCAGGATCCGCTCACCGGACTGGGCAACCGTCAGATGCTGGACCGCGAGCTGGCTCACTGCCTGGCTCCGACGGGCGGACCGGGTGCGACGGTGCTGTTCGTGGACCTGGACGGCTTCAAAGCCGTCAACGACCAGCTGGGCCACGACATCGGCGACCTCGTCCTGGTGCAGACTGCCAACCGGCTCAGGGCAGCGGTGCGTCCCGGGGACACGGTGACCCGGACGGGCGGCGACGAGTTCGTGGTCGTCTGCCCTGGCGGACAGGCCGCCGGTGCGCTGCTGCTGCGCGTGGAGCAGGCCCTGTCGTTGCCCATCGTCCATGACGGCGCCCTCCTGGCTGTCGGCGCCAGCGTCGGCAGCGCCGTCGGAGCCCGCGGGGACGACCCGGTCGCGCTGGTCGCGCTCGCCGATCAGGCGATGTACCGCAGCAAGCAGGCCCGCCGCGCCTGAGCCGGGCTGCGGTCCGCGACCCGGGGCAACCCTGAGTCCGTCCAGAGGGTTGTACCGGTCGTGAAGGTGGCGGCGAACGAGGTCGAGGCTGACTTCCGCGAGTTCGTCGCGGTGCGTCAGCAGCGGCTCCTGCGGACCGCGTGGCTCCTGACCGGCGACTGGGCCAGCGCCGAAGACCTCGTCCAGGGCGCCCTCGCACGAGCCTGGCCGCACTGGAAGCGGGTCATGCGCTCGGGCGGCGCCGAGGCGT
>JBBPYI010000015.1:0-6354 GCA_038200075.1 Mycobacteriales bacterium | reverse complement strand
CTGCTCACGCTGATCCTGTCGCTGCAGGCCTCCTACGCCGCGCCGCTGATCCTGCTCGCCCAGAACCGGCAGACCGACCGCGACCGGATCAGCTCGGATGAGGACCGCGCGCAGAACGAGCGGCTGCAGGCCGACGTGGAGTACCTCACCCGTGAGGTCGCCTCGCTGCGCCAGTCGCTCGGCGAGGTCGCGACCCGCGACTTCCTGCGCGAGCAGCTGCGAGAGGTGACCGAGGAGGTCGTGTCCCGCTCCCGCGAGACCGAGCTCGGGGCCGAGCAGGCCCAGCACGACCACGCCGCCAGCCGCAAGCGCGAGGAGCGCGAGCGCCGGGCCGAGCGCAAGCGCCGCCGCGCGGACAAGCGGGTGGAGGAGACGGCACCGAGTCTGGCCGAGCCGTTCGTCGGCGAGGACGAATCGGACTGAGTCAGCGCTTCACCCGTACGGCCGAACGGCCGATGCTCCCATCGTGACCCTGGCCCCCGACTACGCCCCACAGCAGCCGCCGCGCGACCGACGCCGCATCGGCGAGGTGCTCGTCAGCCAGGGACTGCTCAGCCAAGAGGAGCTCAGCGAGCTCCTGCGGGCCCAGCAGGAGGCGCCCCCCGGCCAGGCCCGGCCCCGCCTGGGGCACCTGGTCATCCAACGCGGCATCGCGACCGAGAAGGAGGTCGCCACCGCGCTCGCCGAGGCCCTCGCGCTCCCCCTGGTCGACCTCGGCCGGACGCTGGTTCAGCCCGACGCTGTCAAGCTCCTGCCCCGCCACGTCGCCGAGCGCACCGGCGTGCTGGTGCTGTCGAGTGAGCGCAACGGCGCGAAGATCACCGTCGCCACGTGCGACCCGACCAACGTGATGGCACTGGACGACGTCAAGCTCTACACCGGCGCCGGCGAGCTGGTGGTGCTGGTGGCGCCTGAGAGCCAGGTGCGCGACCATCTGGCCCGCTCCTGGTCGCTGTCGGAGGACTCCTCCGACGTGGACACGCTGTTCGAAGGCATCGACGCCGACGAGACCCCAGTCGAGGAGATCTCGTTCCAAGGGGTCGAGGCCGCACCGATCGTGCGGCTGGTCGACGTGGTGCTGGCCGATGCCGTACGCGCCCGCGCCTCCGACGTGCATGTCGAGCCGCAGGCCGGGGAGCTGCGCATCCGCTACCGCGTCGACGGGCTGCTGCGCGACGTCATGACCGTGCCGCGCAACGCCACCGCCGCGATGGTCAGCCGCATCAAGATCGTCTCGGGCCTGGACATCGCGGAGCGCCGTCGCCCGCAGGACGGCCGCGCGAAGCTGACGGTGGACAAGATGACGGTCGAGGCGCGCATCTCCACGCTGCCGACGCTGCACGGCGAGAAGGTCGTGATCCGCCTGCTGCCGCGCTCGGACGACGTCCCGATGCTGAACAAGACCGGCCTGACGCCCTCCCAGCTCGAGCTGCTGACCGGCGCGCTGGTGCAGGCGCAGGGACTGGTGCTGATCACCGGACCGACCGGCTCGGGCAAGACCAACACCCTCTACGCCGCGATCCAGCAGGTCTCCACCCCCGACCGCAACATCGTCACCCTCGAGGACCCGGTCGAGGTGCAGGTCGCCGGCATCACCCAGGTGCAGGTGCACGAGCGCTCGGGCCTGACCTTCGCCAAGGGGCTGCGCAGCGTGCTGCGTCAGGACCCCGACATCGTGCTGGTCGGCGAGGTCCGCGACACCGAGACCGCCGAGCTGGCGCTGCAGGCCTCGATGACCGGTCACCTGGTGCTGACCACGCTGCACACCAACGACGCGGTCGCGGCCGTCACCCGGCTGGTCGACATGGGCGTCGAGCCGTTCCTGGTCGCCTCCTCGCTGACGCTCGTGCTGGCTCAGCGCCTGCTGCGGACGCCGTGCCAGGCGTGCGCTGCGGCGTACGCCCCCTCGCCCCGGACCCTCACGCTGCTGGGGCTGACCGAGGCCGACCTCGCGGGTGCCACCCCGCGGCGGGGCAAGGGCTGCTCGGAGTGCGGCGGCACCGGCTACCGGGGGCGTACGGGCGTGTTCGAGGTCCTGCCCGTCACCGCCCAGATGCGCCAGGTGCTGCTCACCACCCCCACCGAGGCGGCGATCGGCGCCGCCGCCCGCGCGCACGGGATGCTCACGCTGCGCGCCTCCGCGCTGGCAGCGGCGTCGCGGGGCGAGACGACGTACGAGGAGGTCCTGCGCGCCACCCACGTCGACACCGTCAGCGGGCCGCGCTGCCCGCACTGCTCGCGGGCGCTGGCCGACGGGATGCTGTGCTGCCCGTGGGACGGCACGCCGGTAGGGCGGGACCGCTGCACCGGCTGTGAGGCGCCACTGGATGCGGAGTGGCGTACCTGCCCGTGGTGCCGGACCCCTGTCGCGGCGCCGCCGGTGGCTGTCGTCGAACCGGAGCGCCTGCCGCGGCTGCTCGTCATCGACGACGACCCGACGGTCTGCGCGTTCGTGGAAGCGGCGCTCATCGGCAGCGCAGAGGTGGTCCGCGCCCTCAGCGCCGACGACGGGCTCGCGCTGGTCGGCAGCCAGGACTTCGACGGGGTGCTCATCGACCAGGGGCTGCCGGATCTGACCGGCATCGAGCTGATCCGGCTGCTGCGCGCGGACCCCCGGACGCTGACGACCCCGCTGGTGCTGTTCACCGGCGACGCCGGCGCCGATGTCGAGCGCGACGCCCGCCGGGCCGGCGCCGACGACTACCTGGCCAAGCCGGTCGAGCCGATGCTGCTGGAGGAGCGGATGCTCGGCCTGCTGACCCGCCGGACCCGCCGGGTCGGCTAGAGCTCATCTCACGAGGGAGGTGCCCGGCCGCCTCGCACTCACCTTGTGATCAGGCGCCGTCACGTCACGGCGCGCAGCAGCGCGGCCGTCGCTGCGGCCGCCACGACCACGACCAGGAAGGGCGCCCGCGCGAGCACCAGCGCAAGCGCGACCGCAAGACCGGCGGCGCGGGCGTCCAGCACCAGGGTCCGGTCGCCACCGAAGGCCTGCACCATCACCAGCGCGGCCAAGAGCGGCAGCGGCAGCAGGACCGCCGCGCGCTGGAGCCGTTCACGTTCGAGCCACTGCGGCGGCACCGACCAGCCGACGAGCTTGAGCGCGAAGCAGCCGACCGAGCCGAGCAGCACGGCGAGCCAGATCACGGGCGTACCAGCAGCGGGACGACCGCCAGAGCAGCCAGCAGCACCGGCACCCCGGGCGGGACCAGCGGGATGGCCACCAGCGCGATCAGCGCGCCGGCGACCGCGACGGCCAGCGGCCGGCGGGCCCGGACCTGCGGTGCGAGCAGCGCCAGGAAGGCGGCCGGCACCGCGGCGTCCAGGCCGAGCACGGCCGGGTCGCCCAGGCGGGCCGCACCGAGCGCCCCGAGCAGGGTGGCGAGGTTCCACAGCACGTAGACGCTCACGCCGGTGGCCCAGAAAGCGGTCGTCGCCAGCCCGGCCGGCGCAGCGGTCGCCATGCCGGTCGTCTCGTCGATGGTCAGCTGCGCGGCCAGCAGCCGGCGGGGGCCGCGGACCTCCAGCAGCGAGCCCAGCCGGACGGCGTAGAGGGTGTTGCGGCTGCCCAGCAGCAGCGCCCCGGCGACCGCGGCCACGATCGTGCCGCCCGCCCCCAGCACGCCGACGAGGGCGAACTGCGACGCGCCGGTGAACAGCAGCAGCGACAGGGCGCTCGCCTGGGCGGTGGTCAGCCCCGCGGTGACGGCGGCGGCCCCGAAGGACAGGCCGTACGCCCCGACAGCCAGTCCGATGCCCACCGCATCGCGCAGGACGACCCTGCGCGCGGATCCAGGCTCGCTCAGAGCCCGGCTCCGCAGGGCGGACCCGGCACCGCCCCGCAGGAGTCGTCGACCAGCTTGCCCAGCAGGACCGACAGCTGCTCGACCTCGGCGGTCGTCAGTCGGCCCGTGACGTGCTCGGCGACGCCGCGCAGGTGGGTCGGCCAGGCGGCTTGCAGCCGCTGCAGGCCGGCATCGGTGAGCACCGCCAGCGTGCCGCGGGCATCGCTCGGGCAGGCCCGGCGCACCAGGAGTCCGTCCCGCTCGAGCCGGTCGGCCAGCCGGGTCAGGCCAGAGCGCGACAGCAGCACCCGGTCGGCCAGCTCGGTCATCCGCAGCTGGCGGTCGGGGGCCTCGGACAGCTGCACCAGCACGTCGTAGGACGCCAGTGGCAAGTCGTGCTCGAGCACCAGCTCGGCCTCGAGCCGGCGGGTGACGGTGGCGTGAGCGCGCAGGAAGGTTCGCCAGGCGGTCAGCTCGACGCCACTGAGCCCGGCCGACGTCGTCATCTGCCCATGCTAGTTGTCCGTGCACGTTTCGGACGACGACGGACGTCTCGTGTCCCCGCTCTCTGGGTACCCCAGGCTGCCGAGCCAGGCGAGGTATCCCACGGGAACCCCCAAGCGCCACGAGCGCAGCTGCCCGTCGTGCGGGACCGGAAGAGCGCCGTAGCGTCGGGTCTCGCGGTTGCGCTGCTGCTCCCGCTCGTGCGACGGGTCCCGGTGCGCCGGCGGTCGACGACCCGACACGTCGACGAGCTGCTCGCCGTGCAGCAGCCGCGCGGCCACCCGCAACGCGAGTGCCTGATCAGGCGACTGCTCCACCAGCGCCAGCTCTCCTGGGGAGGAGACGAACACGCGCCGCCCCTGCCACACGACGGGCACCGTGGCGCCCGGGCACTGCGCCGCAGGCAACAGCTCCAGGTCCGGGGCCAGCCCCTCGGTCGAGGCCGGCAGCACCTCGGTGCCCTCATCTCCCACCGCGACCTGCACGCGCTCGGCGGTGCCCCGCGGCACCCAGACTCCCGCGGCGGCCTGGCCGAGGACGGTCACCCGGTGCCTGCGGTTCAGCGCCCACAGCTGCCTCCACCTCGGCTGCGGGCTCAGCCTGCTTCCGGTTCGCTCGACCGAGTAGTAAAGGCGGTCCGTCAACGACCACTGCAAGAACGACCGCAGCTCGTCCGAGGCGGCGGGCAGCGCCTCGGTCAACGCGAGCTCCAGACCCGTGATCCGCAGCAGGTTCCCCAGGGCCTCCACCGTCGGTGAGCGCCGTCCCGACTCGTAGGCCGCGAGCGTGCTCGGCGGACATCCCGAACGCTCCGCCAAACCGCGCTGGCTGAGCCCAGCCCGCCGCCGGGCAGTGCGAAGGGCCTCTGACGCATCCACCAGATCACCGTGCGCCCGCCTGCTGCCGCCCGCAAGACCCCTGCGCCGAGCTGTGGACGAGCTGGCCGTCCACAGTGCACCCGCCACTGCTCCCCCAACGTCCGAGCCCCAGGGAACCCTCCGGCCAGGCTGGTCAGACTGCTCCGCCTCCGGGAGCAGTCTGACCACAGCCCGCTGACCCCTCTGTCCGGGCCAGGCCCGCACCCCTCGGCCAGGCTGGTCAGACTGCTCCGCCTCCGGGAGCAGTCTGGGCAGTCTGGCCGCACCGTTGTCTGGTCCCGGACGGCGTACGCGGCCGGGCCCCCTGCGACACCCCGTCACGGGCGCCCTAGCCTGGGCCGCGTGAGACCAGCCAAGGACTTCTTCCGCCCACTCGCCGTCGGTGCACCCGAGCCGCTGAGGGAGGTGCCCTGGAAGCCGTCCCGGATGATCCACTTCTTCGACCCTTCGAACCCGAAGATGGTCGCCAAGGTCCCGGCCATCGCCGCCCAGGTGGATGTGCTGCTCGGCAACCTCGAGGACGCCGTGCAGGCCTCCAACAAGGACGCCGCGCGGGCCGGACTGGTGGAGGTCGCGCGTACGGCCGACCTCGGCAAGGCCCAGCTCTGGACCCGGGTCAACGACCTCGGCAGCCCCTGGGTGCTGGACGACCTCACCACGCTCGTGCTCGAGGCCGGCGAGAAGATCGACGTGATCATGGTGCCGAAGGTCGAGGGACCGGAGGACATCCACTACGTCGACCGGCTGCTCGCCCAGCTCGAGGCCAAGGCCGGCGTCAGCCGCCCGATCCAGGTCCACGCGATCCTGGAGACCGCCCGGGGCATGGCCTCGGTCGAGGAGATCTGCGGCGCCTCCCCGCGCATGCAGGGCATCTCGCTCGGTCCGGCCGACCTGGCCGCCAACCGCCGTATGAAGACCACCCGCGTCGGCGGCGGGCACCCGGGCTACCTGGTGCGCCAGGATCCGGGTCCGGAGGTGCGCGAGACCTACCAGCAGGACCTGTGGCACTACACGGTCGCCCGCATGGTCGACGCCTGCGCGATGCACGGCATCTACGCCTACTACGGGCCGTTCGGCGACATCAAGGACGTCGAGGCGTGCGAGGACCAGTTCCGCAACGCCTACCTGCTGGGCTGCGTCGGCGCCTGGTCGCTGCACCCGGTGCAGATCGACATCGCCAAGAAGGT
>JBBPYI010000014.1:0-5634 GCA_038200075.1 Mycobacteriales bacterium | reverse complement strand
GCGACCGCGTCGCCCACGGACGTCGCGGCGAGCACCTCGGCGGCGTCGACGCCGGCGAGCGGGCAGCCCAGGATGACGCGCGGGGTGTCGCCGCAGGCCTCGGTGGTGCCCAGGCCCACGGCCTCGAGCCGATCCCAGATCGCGGGCACGTCCTCGATCCGGATCCAGTGCAGCTGGATGTTCTGCCGGTCGGTGACATCGGCGACGTCACGGCCGAACTCGGTGGCGATCTCACCGATGACGCGCAGCTGCGCCGAGCTGAGCTGCCCGCCGTCGATGCGGACCCGGAGCATGAAGAACGGCGCCTCGAGCTCCTCGGGCGTCAGCACGGCGGTCTTGCCGCCCGGGATCCCGTCGGCGCGTTGGGTGTACAGGCCGTACCAGCGCAGGCGCGCGCGCAGGTCGGTCCCGTCCATCGCCTCGAAACCGATCTTGGCGTAGATGTCGATGACCCGCTGCTTGACGGTCAGCGGGTCGCTGTCCTTCTTGGCCTGCTCGTTGGCGTTGAGGGGCTCGCGATAGCCGAGCGCCCACTGACCCTGGCCGCGGACGGCGGGCATGTGGAACTCCTGACGGTTCTAGGGGGGACGTGCGGGCCGGCGGGCTGTCAGGAAGCTGAACAGACCGCGCTGGCCGTGCGCTTCAGGTCCACGTGACGACGGGACGTGAGCAGGACGGCGGGCATGTGTCCAGGGTCGCACAGGTATCGGTCGCGAGCTGTGCGACGCTTGTCTCATGCCTTCCCTGCACCTCGTCGCGCGCCTGCACGTCGATCTGCAGCGCGTGACGAGCGCGGCCTGTCCGGTCTGAGCCTGCTCCGCTCCGATCCGCAGCCCACGCCTGGAGGAACACCGCATGACCGCCCTCGACGCGCGCCCTGACGCGCCGCCGATCCTCGCTGCTGCCGGCACGACGCTCTGGCTGACGGGTCTGCCGAGCGCTGGCAAGACCACGCTGGCGACCGCGCTTGCCGCCCGTTTGAGCGAGCAGGGCGTACGCCGCGTCGAGCTGCTCGACGGCGATGAGGTGCGCGAGTTCCTCTCCAAGGGGCTGGGTTTCACCCGCGAGGACCGCGACACCAACGTGTTGCGCATCGGGTGGGTCGCCGCGACGCTCGCCCGCCACGGCGTGCTGGTCCTCGCCAGCGTGATCAGCCCCTTCGCCGCGACCCGCGACGCTGTCCGCGAGCTGCACGCAGGCAAGGGCGCCGGCTTCCTGGAGGTGCACGTCGCCACGCCCGTCGAGGTCTGCAGCGAGCGCGATGTGAAGGGGCTCTATGCCAAGCAGGCCGCCGGTGAGCTCAGCGGTCTGACCGGCGTCGACGCGCCGTATGAGACACCGACCTCGCCCGACCTGCGGGTGCCGACCCAGGAGCAGTCGCTGGAGCAGTCCGTCGACCAGCTGCACGACCTACTGACCGCGAGAGGTGCGCTGTGACCATCATGACGGGGCTCTCCCAGCTCGACGTGCTCGAGGCCGAGAGCATCCACGTGATGCGCGAGGTGGCTGCGGAGTTCGAGCGGCCGGGGCTGCTGTTCAGCGGTGGCAAGGACTCGATCGTCATGCTGCACCTGGCGCAGAAGGCCTTCTGGCCGGCCCGGATCCCCTTTCCGCTCGTGCACGTCGACACCGGTCACAACTTCGACGAGGTGCTGGCCTTCCGCGACCGTCGCGTCGCCGAGATCGGCGCCCGGCTGGTGGTGGCGAAGGTGCAGGACGACATCGACGCCGGCCGGGTCCGTGAGGTCCCCGGTGGGCTGCGCAACCCCCTGCAGACCACGACGCTGCTGCGGGCGATCGAGGAGGGCCGCTACGACGCGGTCTTCGGCGGCGCCCGGCGCGATGAGGAGAAGGCCCGCGCCAAGGAGCGCTTCTTCTCCTTCCGCGACGCCTTCGGTCAGTGGGACCCGAAGAACCAGCGGCCCGAGCTGTGGAACCTCTACAACGGCAAACACGCTCCGGGTGAGCACATCCGGGTCTTCCCGCTGTCGAACTGGACCGAGCTCGACGTCTGGCGCTACATCGCCCGAGAGGGCATCGCCGTGCCTGAGATCTACTACGCCCACGACCGAGAGGTCTTCGAGCGGGACGGCATGCTGCTGGGCGTCACGGAGCACTCGATGCCGCGCGAGGGCGAGACGGTCACGACCCGGGTGGTGCGCTACCGCACCGTCGGCGACGCCTCCTGCACCGGTGCGGTGGCCTCACCGGCGCGTACGCCCGACGAGGTCGTCGACGAGGTGGCAGCGACACGGGTGACCGAGCGCGGGGCGACCCGGGCCGACGACCGGGCCTCCGAGGCCGCCATGGAGGACCGCAAGAAGGCCGGGTACTTCTAGCCATGAGCGATCTGCTCCGCTTCGCCACCGCCGGCTCGGTCGATGACGGCAAGTCGACCCTGATCGGTCGGCTGCTCTACGACAGCAAGTCGGTCTTCACCGACCAGCTCGAGTCGGTCGAGCGCACCAGCGCCGACCGCGGCGACGACTACACCAACCTCGCGCTGCTCACCGACGGGCTGCGGGCCGAGCGCGAGCAGGGCATCACGATCGATGTGGCCTATCGCTACTTCTCAACGCCGGTCAGGTCTTTCATCGTCGCCGACACCCCTGGCCACGTGCAGTACACCCGCAACATGGTCACCGGCGCCTCGACCGCCGACCTCGCGCTGGTGCTGGTCGACGCCCGCAAGGGGGTGCTGGAGCAGACCCGGCGGCACGCCGCGCTGTCGGCGCTGCTGCGGGTGCCGCACCTGGTGCTGGCGGTCAACAAGATGGACCTGGTCGGCTACGACGATGCCGTCTTCGACGACGTCGTGACGCAGTTCGCCGCCGTCGCCGAGGAGCTGCGGTCCCGTTTCGGATCGCTCCCCGAGGTCACCGCCATCCCGATGGCTGCGCTGCCGGGCGACAACGTCGTGCACGCGAGCGAGAACATGCGCTGGTACGACGGACCTGCCCTGCTCGAGCACCTGGAGCAGGTCAGCGTCGAGCGCGACCACGGTGAGCAGCGGCCCGCGCGCTTCCCCGTGCAGTACGTCATCCGGCCGATGTCGACCGAGCGGCCCGACTACCGCGGCTACGCCGGGACGATGGCCAGCGGCACGCTGCGGGTCGGCGACGAGGTCGTGGCGCTGCCGAGCGGTCGGCGTACGACGGTGGCCGGGATCGACACCTTCGACGGGCCGCTGGACGCCGCGGTCGCCCGCCAGGCCGTCACGGTGCGCTTGGCCACCGAGCTCGACGTCAGCCGCGGCGACATGCTGGTCGCCGCCGACGCGCCGCCGGCCACCGTCTCGACGCTGCAGGCCACCGTCTGCTGGATGGCCGACGCGCCGCTGCGCGCAGGCTCGCGGGTACTGCTCAAGCACACCACCCGCACCGTCAAGGCGATGGTCACCGGACTGACCGAGCGGCTCGATGTCGCGTCCCTCGGGTCGGAGTCGGTCGAGGAGCTGCGGCTCAATGACATCGGCCGGGTCTCCCTACGCACAGCCTCGCCGCTGGCGGTCGATGTCTACGCCGACGACCGCACCACCGGTGCGTTCATCCTGCTCGACGAGGCGACGGGCAACACGCTCGGCGCGGGCATGGTCGACGCCGTCGCGTGACGCCGCTGCACCTGGATCTCACCGGCAGGCGGGTGCTCGTCGTCGGCGGGGGAGCGGTGGCGGCCCGACGGGTGTGGACCCTGCTGGCCGGCGGTGCTGCTGTCGAGGTCGTGAGTCCAGTTGTGCTGCAGGAGTTCCCGGACGTCCCGGTCAGTCTCCGCGACTTCCAGGCTGCGGACGTCGACGGCGCCTGGCTGGTGCTGGCGTGCACGGGAGTCGTCGACGACGCGGTCGCCGCGGCCTGCCAGGACCGCCAGATCTGGTGTGTACGCGCCGACGACGCCTCGCTGTCGCCGGCCTGGGCGCCGGCCGTGGCGCGGGTCGACGACGTGGTCGTGTCGGTCAGCGCGGGGCGCGACCCACGCCGGGCAGTCCGCCTGCGCGACGCGGTCGCGCTGTCGCTGGAGACCGGTGAGCTGCCGCTTCGCCGTTCGCGGCCGGGGCTGGGATCGGTGGCCGTCGTCGGCGGCGGCCCCGGCGACCCCGACCTGCTGACCGTGCGGGCCCGGCGGCTGCTGGCCGGCGCAGACCTCGTCGTGCGTGACCGGCTGGCCCCCGCGGTGCCCCTCGACCCCGAGGTCGAGGTCGTCGACGTCGGCAAGGATCCATCGGGCAGCTCCTGGCGACAGGAGGACATCGACGCACTGCTGGTCCGTGCGGCGCTCGCCGGACGCAGGGTGGTGCGGCTCAAGGGCGGTGACGTCCACGTCTTCGCGCGCGGCATCGAGGAGGTCGGTGCCTGCCTCGACGCCGGGATCGCGGTCGAGGTCGTGCCGGGGGTCTCCAGCGCGCTCGCCGGCCCGACGTACGCCGGAATCCCTCTGACCGCACGGGGAGTCAACCAGTCGTTCACGGTCGTCTCCGCGCATCTGGCGCCCGGGGCGCCGGGCTCGACGGTCGACTGGGACGCGCTCGCTCGCCTCGGCGGGACGCTCGTGCTGCTCATGGCGGTCGGCCGGCTGCCGCAGGTCTGCGCGGCGCTGCTGAAGGGCGGGCTGGCTCCCGACACCCCGGTCGCGGTCGTGCAGGACGCGACGCTCACGACTCAGGAGACGGTGGTGACGAGCCTCGGGCGTGCCGAGGCGGACACTGGCGGGGTGCGTGCTCCCGCTGTCGTCGTCATCGGCGACGTCGTCGCGCTGCGCCGGGGCCTGTGAGCAGTCCCGCCCTGGTGGGGGTGGCCCACGGCTCCAAGGACCCCGCCTCCCAGGAGGGCGTACGCGATCTGCTCGCACGGACTGCGACGCTGCGACCGGGGCTGCGGACACAGGCCGCCTTCGTCGACAACGCCTCGCCTTCCATCCGTGCCGCGCTGGCGCAGCTGGCCGCCGAGGGCGTGCAGGACGTGGTGGTCCTGCCGCTGCTGCTGACGCCTGCCTCGCACAGCAAGACCGACGTCGCCGCGTCGGTGCAGGCCGGGCGGCTGGACCACCCGCGGATGCGGCTGCGCTACGGCCGACCGCTCGGACCGCACCCGGTGCTCGTCGACGTCCTCGCCAGACGGCTCGCCGAAGCCGGTGCGGGCCAAGACGATCCGGTCGTGCTGGTCGCCGGCGGCGCGCTGGACCCCGACGCCAACGCCGCCGTGGCCTCGACCGCGCGGCTGCTGTTCGAGGGCCGGACCTGGCCGTCGGTGGACATCGCGTTCGCCTCGACGGCCCGGCCCTCGGTGACCGAGGCGCTCGAGCGGCTGCGGGCACAGGGCCATGCCCGCGCGTCGGTCGCCCGCTACTTCCTCGGACCGGGCTTCCTGCCCCGGCTGGTCGAGCGGCAGGCCGCGACGGTCGAGGGCCTGACGGTCGTGGTGTCGGACGTGCTCGGGGTGTCCGACCGGCTCGTCGGACTGCTCGCCGGCCGCTACGACGAGGTGCTCAGCGGCGACATCCGGATGAACTGCGACGCCTGCCTCTACCGGGTGGCGCTGCCGGGTCGGGAGGCGGCCGTCGGCGCTGCGCAGGAGCCGCACACCCACCCCGACGACGGGTAGCAGCCCGCAGGCAGGGACCGTGGGCCCGCCGTCGACT
>JBBPYI010000013.1:0-7595 GCA_038200075.1 Mycobacteriales bacterium | reverse complement strand
GTCGTCGATGACGCCCAGGATGCGGCCGATCTCGTGGCTCTTCTCCCCCAGCGACAGCGCGCGGGTGGCGATGCCGTCGACCCGGTCGGCGATGGTGTCCATCGACTCGACCGAGGCTGAGACGGCAGCGCGCCCCTGCTCGGCGTAGCGCAGCGTCTCGGCGGCGTAGCGCGCGACGGCCTCGGAGGTCTCGGCGATCTGCGCCGCGGTCGCGGCCAGCTCCTCGATCGTCGACGTCGTCTCCGACACCGCGGAGGACTGCTGGGTGGCCGAGGCGGCGTGCTCCTCGGCGGTCGCGAGCAGCTCCCCCGCGGAGGCGCCGATCTGCTCGCCACCGCTGCGGATCTGGGTGACGAGGTCGCGCAGGTTGGTCAGGGTGTGGTTGAAGGCGGTGGACAGGCCCTTGAGCTGACGGTCGTCCTCGGTGCCGAACTCCATCGCCAGGTCGCCGTCGGCGGCCCGCTCCAGGTGGGCCGACAGCTCCGAGACCCGGGTCTCGAGGGCCTTGCGGTCGGCGCGGGCCTTGGCCCGCAGGTCCCACACGGCCGAGGACAGCGAGGAGTTGAACCAGGCGATGATGGGGAACGCGGTGCCGACCAGGACGAGCGAGCCAACCGATGCGGCGCCCAAGGTGTGCGCCAGCGCGGTGGCCAGCACGAGCCCTCCGGCGGCGGCCAGCCCGAACAGCGCCGACTGCCAGGCCGGCATCGACACGGCGGCGAACAGCACGACGCCGAGGAAGCAGACCCAGAACGGCCCGCGGACCCCACCGGTCACCGCGACGATCGCGGTGGCCCAGACGGTGTCGGCGACCAGCAGCAGCGCCCGGAAGACGGTGATGTTCTTGAGCACGGTGTGCGAGCGCATCGCCAGCGCCGGCAGCACGGTGAGGAAGGTGGTGGCGAGCGCACCGAAAGCCGACCAGGCGTACACCGCCCACAGGTGCACCACGACGCCGGGAGGCGCCCCGAGCTGGTCCATGAGGCTGGCCGCGAGCAGCGAGACGGCGAGCGTCAGCCAGGTCATGATCGCTGCGGCTCGGGCAAGCCTGATCGAGAAGTCCACGGGTCCCTCCAAGGGCGTTGGTGCGTACGTCGGCGGCCCGGGGCCGTCCCTGTAGCGATCAGCCGGCGCGGCGGGCCCGGGGCAGCGTGTCGGCCAGCGCGAGCACCGCGGTCAGGTCCAGCAGGCCGTACGGCCCGTCCGCGTCGGTGACCTGGCCGAGCAGCAGCGTGCCGGTCGCGGTCGACAGGTGCGCCAGCGCCGGTTCGACGGCGTCGGCGTCCGGGGCCGCGCCGCCTGCGACGGACTCGACGAGCAGACCGACGCGCACGCCACCGTGCGCCAGCACCACGAGCCTGGCTTTGCGGTCCAGCTCGGCCGGTGCGGCCGACAGCAGGGTGCGCAGGTCCAGCACCGCAAGGACCCGGCCTCGCCAGTTGGCGACCCCGGCGACCCAGGACGGCAGGCCGGGCACCCGGGTCAGCCCGGGCGGGCGGCCGACCTCGGCGACCGAGCCCATCGGCAGGGCGTAGCGGTCACCGCCCAGGCGCACCAGGACGAGCTCAGCGGGCGCAGACGTCTGTTCCATCTGGGGCTCATCGGCTGTTCCCGGGCGGGGGTGAAGGGCACGACGACCGTACGTCGCGGCGCTGGGCTCACTCGCGCGTCCTCGTGGCGTGCAGGGCGTAGCCCACGGCGCCCCCGACGGCCCCGAGCAGCAGGAACACCAGCCCGGAGGGGGTGCCCGGCACGATCAGGTCACCCTCGGCGCGCCGGCTGCCGAGGGTGAAGGCGACCGTCAGCCACAGCAGGGCGGTGACGCCGGCGCCCGGCTTGCCGAGCAGCCGCCCGCCGTACACCCCGAGCACGGTGTTGCCGATCAGGGCGAGTGCCCAGGACACCGGCGCCGGCGTCCCGCCGACGCGCAGCGGCACCAGGAACGAGCCCCAGATCGCGAGCAGCACCGTCAGGACGAGCACCAGGGCGTACGCCGCAGCGACCCCGACCCGGCCGGCAGGGGCGGCGGGCTCGGTCACCCGCCCAGCCTATGCACCCCCGGCGGTCAGCCCCAGAGATGCAGCGCAGGTGTGGTTCAGACGCGGCGGCGGTCGACCGACACCCGACGCTCGACCAGGTCGACGACGCGGGGGGCCGCAGCGGCCGCCTCCAGCACGTCGGTGATCTCATGGCCGACGAGCTCCTCGCGGTCCAGCAGCGCGTCGCGCAGGGCCTCGACGAGGTGGCGGTTGATCTCCAGCAGCGCCTTGGCGGTCGCCTTCTGACGCTGCAGCAGCGCCTCGACGGCGTCACGACCCCGGTCGTCGGCCAGCACCCGGCCGACGATGTTGGTGTCGCTGAAGCTGCTGTTGGTGATGGCGGCGTAGCTCACCAGCGAGGTGTCCATGCCGTGTGCGCCGACCATCTCGGCGGCCGCGTTGGTGGCGTAGAGCAGGTCGCCGCCGGGGCCGGTCGACACGTCACCGAAGAAGATCTCCTCGGCGCACTGGCCGCCCATCGCGATCTGGATGAGGGCCTGCATCTCGGCGCGCGAGCGGGTGAAGACGTCCTCGCGGTCGCCGTGCGCGAGCAGACCGAGGGCGCTGCGCCGCTTGACGATGGTCAGGACCTCCAGGCGCCGCTCGGGGGCCGTCAGCCAGGCCAGCGTGGCGTGACCGGCCTCGTGGGTGGCGATGAGCCGGCGCTCGTGCGGCGTGTACGCCGTCGGCTGGCCCATGCCAACCTCCTCGACCAGGCGCGCCTTCTCCACGTCGGCCCAGGTCAGGGCGTTCTCGCCACGGCGTACGGCGTTGACCAGCGCCTCGTCGAGCAGGTGCTCGATCATCACCGGGCTGTAGCCCTGCGTGACACCGGCCAGCGCGTCGCGCAGCTCCGGGTCGTCGAGCTCGACCGTGTGGGACTTGCTGGCCAGGAAGTGGTCGACGAGCGCGCGACGGCCGGCCTTGGCGGGCATCTCGAAGGTGACCCGACGGTCGAAGCGACCCGGCCGCAGCAGTGCCGGATCCAGGCTGTCGGCCCGGTTGGTCGCGGCGATGAGCAGGATGTTGGTCGGGATCACGTCCGGGCGCGACAGCTGCTTGTCCGGTGCCCGGAACAAGTTGATCTTGTCGATGAACCAGCCGCGCAGGCGCTGACCGCCGGACGGGTTGTCGAAGGACTGCATCTGCACCAGCAGCTCGTTGACGACGCCGCCGGTGCCCTCGCTCATCAACGCGTTCGTCACGGTGGCCGGGGTGGTCGTGGCGCCGGCGAAGGTGGCCGGCAGGCAGGCGGTGCCGTGGCAGCCGGAGACCTGGCTGAACCCGTTGACCGAGGTCATGCCGGAGGACACGCCGCCGCGGGACATCGCGATCGCGTCGATCTCCTCGATGAAGCCGATCGCGCCGCCCTCCTTGCGGGCGGCCTTGCGCAGCGCCTTGAAGTAGGAGCGGATCTTCTTGGCCGAGGCGCCGTACCACATCGACTGGAAGCTGGTGGCGCTCACGAACAGGAACGGCACCCCGGCCTCGCGGGCCATCGCGGTCGCCAGGTGGGTCTTGCCGGTGCCGGGGGCGCCCTCGAACAGCAGTCCCCGTCGGGGTGTGCCGCCCATCTCGTCGCGGAAGGTCTTGTGGGCCAGGAACAGGTTCAGCGAGCGCACGACGTCGTCCTTGACGCCGTCGATGCCCACGACGTCATCCATCGTCGTGGTGATCTGGTCGGGGCGGAAGACGGTGTGCGGCGAGCGCCCTGACAGCACCTGCTGGCCGACCGCCAGTCCCATCAGGAGCCCGAAGAAGATGATGATCGTCAGCAGGAACGGGTCGATGCTCGGCAGCGGGAGGAACCCGGACCCGTCGTAGGTGGCCGCCCGCAGCCACAGCACGCCGACGACGGCGTAGACGAAGAACGCCAGCTTGACCCACCGCTTGCGGCGCCGCGCCTCGCGCGACACGCCCACGTCCGCACCCGCCATGTCCAGGACCGCACCCCCCGACGCGCCGATCAGCGCGTCGAGACCGGTGCTGCGGGGGGAGCTGGCGGGCGAGCTGTCTGACGGGGTGCGGCTGGGCACGGGGACCTCCTGGACGCCGAGCGGACGGGGTGGGCACCCCGTCCGACGGGTCTGAGTCTGCCCGGCAGAGGTGATCACGTCACTACGCAGCGTGAACACCACCCGTTCGGCCTATCCAGTAGCCCGGACGGCGCGTCGAGGACTGACCCTCAGGAGTGCTCCACCCCGGCGAACAGGTCAGCCTCCCGGTCGTAGGCCCCCTGGCCCGGTCCGCGCTCGCCACGGGCCAGCGTGAAGTACTCCGTGCCGAAGGCCCGCTGGCCGACGTTGTCGGACAGCGCGAAGAACGGTCCGTCCACCGCGATCTGGGTCTTGTGGGCGCGCATCGCCGCAGTCTTGGCCGCGAGCTGCTCGCTGGCGTCGACCTCGGTGCTCACCTGCTCGTCCGGCACGCCGAAGGGCAGGTCCTCGGCCGAGTCGACCCCGAAGAAGTCGGTCTGGCCCACCTCCTTCAACGCATCGATCCCGGTCTGCAGCACCGAGGTCGGGATGGCCGTCCAGTAGAGCTTGGACGTCTGCCAGCGCTCACCGAGCTCCGGGGCGTACGCCGGGTCGGCCGCCGCGTCGAAGGCCGCGACGGTGACCCGGTGTGCCTGGATGTGGTCGGGGTGGCCGTAGCCGCCGTTGCTGTCGTAGGTGACGACGACCTGCGGACGCACCTCGCGTACGACGGCCACCAGCTCGCGGACCGCCTCGTCGAGATCGGCCTGCCAGAAGCACCCCGCCCGGTCGTTCTGAGGGGTGCCCATCATCCCGCTGTCGCGCCAGCGGCCGGGACCGCCGAGGAAGCGGTGGTCGCGCACGCGCAGCGCCTCGCACGCCGCCGCCAGCTCACCGATGCGGTGCTGGCCCAGTGCGTCGTCGCGGTCGCTGGCCAGGTGCTCCAGCTCCGGCACCAGCACCTCGCCCTCCTCGCCGAGGGTGCAGGTGACCAGCGTGACCAGGACGTTCTCGGCCGCGTAGTGCGCCATCGTGGCGCCGGTGCCGATCGTCTCGTCGTCGGGGTGGGCGTGCACCAGCAGCAGCCGGCGCGGTGAGTCCAGCGGCGCGATGTCGATGCCCTCGGCGGCCCCGTCGACCGCCGTGGCGGCATCGGCCAGCACGGCCGCTTCGTCGTCGAGCTCGATCCGCTCGCCGGGCTCGGGGGAGGGCAGGGTCGCTTCGGTCATGCCGCGAGCCTGTCATGGTGGTGACACGGTGGTCTGGCAGGCTCCCGCCATGGCCTCCGCGCGACCGACGAGCCTGACGCAGCGCGTCCGCTCGCTCGCGACGCTGATGGTCGCGTCGGTGGTGGTCACGGCACTGGTGAGCACGCTGGTGCTGCTGCTGCTCGTCCTGGTGCTGGTGCCGCAAGCCGACCGCTACGGCCAGGGCGCCCGCAGCGTGCGGCTGGCCCATCTGGCGATGGTCGACCAGGAGACCGGCCTGCGGGCCTTCCTGGTCACCGGCCAGGCTGTGTTCCTGGAGCCCTACCAGCGCGGACGGCTCGTGCTGCCGGAGCGCAACGCCGAGGCCGTGGCCGCGTTCGACGACCAGCCCGACCTGCTGCAGGCGTACGCCCGCGTCGAGCGCGCCCAGGCCGCCTGGACCACGGGCTGGGCTGTGCCGGCCTCGTCCGGACTGCCTCCGGGCCGCACGCCAGTGGCCTTCCTGAACCAGGGCAAGGACTTGTTCGACAGCTACCGCGAGGCCGAGGGCGCCGCCGAGACCGCCGCCGACCGCCTCCGCGTGACCTACCAGCGGCGCCAGCTCGTTCTTCTCGGGGTCGGGCTCGGGCTGGAGGTGCTGCTCGGCATCGTCGTGGCGGTGGTGGTCCGCCGCCAGTTCGTCGGGCTGCGCGACGACGTCGTGACGCCCGTGGAGGGTCTGCTCGACACGATCGGCGCGCTGCGCGACGGTGACCTGCAGGCCCGGGCCAGCCGCAGCGGTCCGGCCGAGCTGGTCCAGATCGGTGCGGGTCTGGATGAGATGGCGGACTCGCTGGCTGCCGAGCGGGCCCGCGCTCAGCAGCGGGAGGCCGACCTATCCGCGGCCCGGCACGACGCCGAGGCCGCCACCGCCGCCAAGTCGGCGTTCCTGGCGACGATGTCGCACGAGATCCGCACCCCGATGAACGCCGTGATCGGGATGACCGGCCTGCTGCTGGACACGTCGCTGACCTCCGAGCAGCACGACTACGCCTCGACCGTCCGCCACAGCGGGGACGCCCTGCTGGTGATCATCAACGACATCCTGGACTTCTCCAAGATCGAGTCGGGTCAGCTGGAGCTGGAGGCGCAGGAGTTCTCGATGCGCGACTGCGTCGAGGGGTCGCTGGATCTGGTCGCCGCCCAGGTTGCGAGCGCGCCGATCGACCTGGCCTGCCAGCTGGCCGACGACGTACCGCCGGTCCTGGTCGGCGACGTCACCCGGTTGCGACAGGTGCTGGTCAACCTGCTGAGCAACGCCGTCAAGTTCACCGCTGCCGGCGAGGTCGTGCTCACCGTGACCCGGGAGGACACCGGGGGCCTGGCCTTCGCGGTCCGCGACACCGGCATCGGCATCCCCGCCGACCGGGTCGACCGGCTGTTCCAGTCCTTCAGCCAGGTCGACACCTCGACGACCCGGATGTACGGCGGGACCGGCCTGGGCCTGGCGATCAGCCGCCGGCTGGCTGAGGCGATGGGCGGCGAGCTGACGGTTGACAGCGTCCTGGGGCAGGGCTCGACCTTCACGCTGCGGGTGGCGCTCGCGGCTGGCACGCACGCCGAGGACGCCCTGCTGCAGGCTCCTGCCGAGCTGCCCGGCCGGCGCGCCCTGGTCGTCGACGACAACGAGACCAACCGGCTCATCGTGCGCCGTCAGCTCGAGGGCTGGCAGATGCAGGTGGCGGACTTCGAGCGTCCCGCCGACGCGCTGGCCGCCATCGACGGCGGCGCGGCGTACGACGTGGTGGTGTTCGACATGCACATGCCCGACCTCGACGGGCTCGCCTTCGCCCGGGAGCTGCGGGCCCGGGCCTCGACGGCTCCGCTGCCGCTGCTGCTGCTCACCTCGTTGGGCCGGCGCCCGTCGGAGGCCGCCGGACTCGGACTGCTGCACCTGACCAAGCCGGTCAAGGCCGCGGCGTTGCGGCAGGCGGTCGCGCAGGCTCTGGGCGCCGTGCAGACCCAGCGCGCAGAGGCGACCCGGGCAACGGGACGGCCCCTGCGCGTCCTGCTGGCCGAGGACAACGCGGTCAACCAGCGGGTGGCACTGCTGATGCTCGAGCGACTCGGACATCGCGCTGATGTGGTGGGCAACGGACTGGAGGCCGTGCAGGCGGTGACGGCCGCGGCCTACGACGTGGTGCTCATGGACGTCCAGAGGCCGGTGCTGGACGGGCTCGAGGCGACCCGACGCATCCGCCTGCAGGTGCCACCCCAGCGCCAGCCGACGATCATCGCCATGACGGCCAACGCGCTGAGAGAGGACCGCGACCGATGCCTGGCCGCCGGGATGAACGGCTATCTGTCCAAGCCGGTGCGCCGGGAGGACCTCG
>JBBPYI010000012.1:0-2141 GCA_038200075.1 Mycobacteriales bacterium | reverse complement strand
GGCTGGTACGACAACGAGTGGGGCTACTCCAACCGCCTCGCCGACCTCATCACCTTCGTCGGCAAGAGCCTGTAGACCATGCAGCTGGCCAAGGACCTGGACGTCAGCGGCAAGCGGGTCCTGGTCCGCTGCGACCTGAACGTCCCCCTGCAGGACGGCCGGGTCACCGACGACGGCCGCATCCGGGCCAGCGTGCCGCTGCTGCGCGACCTGCTCGACCGCGGTGCCAAGCCGGTCGTCATGGCCCACCTCGGCCGACCGAAGGGGGTGGACCCGGCGCTGTCGCTCGCGCCCGTCGGGGAACGGCTGCAGGAGCTGCTCGGCGCGCCGGTCCGCATCGCGCAGGACCTCGTCGGCGAGTCGGCGAAGGAGGCCGTCCTGGCCGCCGAGGCCGATCGCGTCGTGCTGCTGGAGAACGTCCGCTTCGACCCGCGCGAGACGTCGAAGGATCCCGCCGAGCGCGGCGCGCTGGCCGACGAGCTGGCCGCCTTCGGTGACCTCTACATCGACGACGCGTTCGGGGCGGTGCACCGCAAGCACGCCAGCGTGTACGACGTCGCCGAGCGTCTCCCGCACGCTGCCGGGCCGCTCGTGGCCGCCGAGCTGGACGTGCTCGACCGGCTCACCGCGTCGCCGGAGCGGCCGTACGTCGTGGTCCTGGGTGGTTCGAAGGTCAGTGACAAGCTCAAGGTCATCGAGGCGCTGCTGCCGACCGTCGACAGACTGCTGGTCGGCGGCGGGATGTGCTTCACCTTCCTGGCGGCCCAGGGCCACGAGGTCGGGACCAGCCTGCTTGAGGCCGACCAGCTCGAGACCTGCCGGGATTTCCTGGCGACGGGCAAGGTCGTCCTGCCGGTCGACGTGGTGGCCGCCGAGGCGTTCTCCGCCGACGCCCCCCACGACGTCGTCGCGGTCGAGGCGATCCCGGCCGACCGGATGGGCCTGGACATCGGCCCGGCGTCGGTGGCGCTGTTCACCGAGGCGCTGGCGGCCGCCCGTACCGTCTTCTGGAACGGCCCGATGGGCGTGTTCGAGCTCGCGCCCTACGCCGAGGGAACCCGCGGCGTGGCCGAGGCGGTCGCCTCCCTGCAGGACGCGCTGACCGTCGTCGGCGGCGGTGACAGCGCCGCAGCCGTCCGGGCGCTGGGCATTGCCGAGGCCCGCTTCACCCACATCAGCACCGGGGGAGGCGCCAGCCTGGAGAAGCTCGAGGGCAAGGTCCTGCCGGGGCTTGCGGTCCTGGCATGACCAGGCAGCCGCTGATGGCGGGCAACTGGAAGATGAACTGCAACCACCTCGAGGCGATCGCGCTGGTGCAGAAGCTCGCGTTCAGCCTCAACTCCAAGGACCACGATGCCGTCGAGGTCGTCGTGCTCCCGCCGTTCGTGGACCTGCGCAGCGTGCAGACGCTGGTTGACGGCGACAAGATGCGGATCCGGTACGGCGCGCAGGATCTGTCGGTCCACGACAGCGGCGCCTACACCGGGGAGGTCAGCGGCCTGATGCTGGCCAAGCTGAGCTGCACCTACGTCGTCGTCGGTCACAGCGAGCGCCGCCAATACCACGCCGAGACCGACGTCGTGGTGGCCGCGAAGGTGCAGGCGGCCCTGCGGCACGGCCTCACCCCGATCCTGTGCGTCGGCGAGGGGCTCGAGATCCGGCAGGCCGGCGGCCAGGTCGCGCACTGCGTGGCCCAGCTCGTTGCCGCGCTGGACGGCGTGCCGGCCGAGCAGGCCCGCGGCATCGTCGTCGCCTACGAGCCGGTCTGGGCGATCGGCACCGGTGAGGTCGCGACGCCCGAGGACGCGCAGGAGGTCTGCGCCGCGCTGCGCAACCAGCTCGCCGAGCTCTACCCCGGCGAGCTGGCCGACGGGGTCCGCGTGCTCTACGGCGGCTCCGTCAAGGCCGCCAACGTCGCAGCGCTGATGGCGCAGCCCGATGTCGACGGCGCCCTGGTGGGCGGGGCGAGTCTGGACGCGGCAGAGTTCGCCGCCCTCTGTCGAGGCGGCGCGGGCTAGAGCCCACGACCCGCATCGTCACAGGCCGGTCACAATTCGGTCGCGCCCTGCACGCCTGCCCTCGCAGGCGCGATCCGGGTGGTTCGATCTCTCTATTCTCGCCGGACCCCGTGATCCTGGGGT
>JBBPYI010000011.1:0-9926 GCA_038200075.1 Mycobacteriales bacterium | reverse complement strand
CGTCGTGAAAGACCGTCCACAAGCCTAGCGGACGGCGGCGTGAGCAGGCAGCCCTACAGCTCGTCGGCCTCGTCGGCCTCGTCGGGGTCGTCGCTGCGCAGGGCTTCCAGGTCCGTACGCCCCGACAGCCGGGACCGCCCGCGCTCGACGGTGGCCAGCGTCTTGGCCAGCACGACCTCAAAGTTGGCCAGCTTGGCGTCGACGTAGTCCTCGGTCTGCAGGCGCATCGCCTCGGCGTCGGCACGCGCGGTGGCCAGCAGCCGGTCGGCCTCGTCCTGGGCCCGGGTGAAGACCGCGGTGGCCTCGACCAGGCGGGCCTGCTCCTGGTGGGCCTGGTCGACGACCAGGTCGGCCTGCTCGGTGGCCTTGGCCAGCAGCGTCTCGCGCTCGCGCAGCACGCGCTCGGCGCGGGCCAGCGCCGACGGCAGCGACGCGCGGGCGTCGTCCACCAGCGCGAGCACCTCGTCGCGGTTGACCACGCAGGACGCCGACATCGGCAGCGCGCGCGCCTGCTCCACGACGTCGCTGAGGTGGTCCAGGGCGTTCTCGAGGTCGGTCACGCGCTCGCCGCCCGGTTGGCCGCCATGCGCTCCACCAGCGAGGTGTGCACCAGCGGCGGCACCAGCCCGGAGACGTCACCGCCGTAGGTCGCGACCTCCTTGACCAGACTGGAGGACAAGAAGGAGTACAGCGGATTGGTTGTCATGAACATCGTCTCCACCCCGGCCAGGCCGTGGTTCATCTGCGCCATCTGCAGCTCGTAGTCGAAGTCGCTGATCGCCCGGAGTCCCTTGACGATGACCGGGATCTGCTCCGTGCGGCAGTAGTCCACCAGCAGGCCGTAGAAGCTGTCGACCTTGATGTTGCCGTAGCTCGCGGTGACCTCGCGGAGCAGGTCCATTCGCTCCTGCACGGTGTAGAGGGAGGACTTCTTCTTGTTGACCAGGACCGCGACGACGACCTCGTCGTAGATCTTGGAGGCGCGCTCCACGATGTCGAGGTGGCCGAGGGTCACCGGGTCGAAAGATCCCGGGCAGACAGCCCTTCTCATGCGTTCGACGCTAGCAGGGCGGTGGCGTACCAGAGCGTCGCCTCGCCGTAGCGGCGCGAGCGCACCGGTTCGTAGCCGGCGGGCCAGGCCAGGTCCGGATCGCGCCGCGAGCGCTCCACCATCACGACGGCATCCGGCGCGAGCCAGGGATGCAGCAGCGCGAGCACGGGCGCGACGTCCAGGTCGTACGGCGGGTCCAGCAGCGCCAGGTCGTAGCGCGGCTCCGGGTCGACGGCGAGGAACGCCTCGACCGGCTGGGCCAGCACGTGCGCACCGGACAGCCCCAGGGTCTCCACGTTGGCGCGCAGCACCGCAACGGCCGCCGCGCCGGACTCCACCAGTGTGGCGCTGCCGGCCCCGCGCGAGAGCGCCTCCAGGCCCAGCGCCCCGGAACCGGAGTACAGGTCGAGCACGCGTACGCCCTCGAGGTCGAGCAGGCTCAGCAGCGAGGAGAACAGCCCCTCGCGGGCCCGGTCGGCGGTGGGGCGGGTCGTGGTGCCGTCCGGCACCTGCAGCCGTCGCCCGCGAGCCGTCCCGGAGATCACCCGCGTCATGCGCGGACCGTCGTCGTCATGACGTCATCGTGCCGCGTGCCCGACGGGGCCTTGTCCCGGGGGTTGTCACGAGCGGTCAGGCCTTCTCGCGCTCAAGCCTTCTCCAGGTACTGCGCCCGCTCGGCGTCGAGCACGTCCAGCACGGCCTGACGCAGGGCCGGCCGCTCGGCCAGCATCGGATCCTGCTCGACCAGCGCCACCGCCTCGACGCGCGCCTCCACCACCAGGTCCTCGTCGCGCAGCAGCTGCAGCATCTTCAGCGAGCTGCGGGCACCGGACTGCGCAGCACCGAGCACGTCGCCCTCGCGGCGCTGCTCCAGGTCGATGCGCGACAGCGCGAAGCCGTCAGTGGTCGAGGCGACGGCGTCCAGCCGTGCGCGCGAGGGCGAGCCGGCCTCCGCCTCCGTGGCGAGCAGGCACAGCGCGGCGTGCGCCCCCCGCCCGACGCGACCGCGCAGCTGGTGCAGCTGGCTGACCCCGAAGCGCTCGGCGTCCAGCACCACCATCACGGTCGCGTTCGGCACATCCACCCCGACCTCGATGACGGTCGTGGCGACGAGCACGTCGATCTCGCCGCGGGCGTAGGCCTGCATCACCGCGTCCTTGTCCTCCGGTGCCATCCGGCCGTGCAGCACCTCGACCCGCAGTCCGACGAGCGGCCCGTGGACGAGCTCGAGGTGAACGTCGAGCACCGCGACACCCGGCCGGCGTCCATCGCCGCCGCTGTCGGGGGCCTCGTCACCGCCGATGCGCGGGCACACGACGAAGGCCTGACGGCCCTGCGCAACGTGCTCGCGGACGCGCTGCCAGGCCCGATCGATCCAGGCGGGGTGCTCGGCCAGGGACACGACGGCGCTGGTGATCGGCGCCCGGCCCTTCGGCAGCTCCATCAGGGTCGAGACCTCCAGATCGCCGTAGACCGTCATGGCGATCGTGCGAGGGATGGGGGTGGCGGTCATCACCAGGACGTGCGGCGGCGTCGTGCCCTTGGCCCGCAGCGCGTCGCGCTGCTCGACGCCGAAGCGGTGCTGCTCGTCGACCACGACCAGTCCGAGATCGGCGAACTCCACCCCCTCGGACAGCAGGGCGTGGGTGCCGACGACGATGCCGGCGAGCCCGTCGCGGGCCTGCTCCAGGGTCGTACGCCGCGCTGCGGCCCCCAGCGAGCCGGTCAGCAGCGCCACCCGTGTCGAGACCTCCCCCGCGCCCAGCTCGCCGGCCAGCGCCAGCGGTCCGAGCATCGCCTGCAGGGAGCGCAGATGCTGCTGGGCAAGCACTTCCGTCGGTGCGAGCAGCGCCGCCTGACCGCCCGAGTCGACGACCTGCAGCATGGCGCGCAGTGCGACGATCGTCTTGCCCGACCCGACCTCGCCCTGCAGCAGCCGGTACATCGGTGCGGACTCGCTCAGCTCCCGGGTCAGCTCCCGGCCGACCTCGAGCTGTCCGGCCGTGAGCGTGAACGGCAGGGCGGCGTCGAAGGCCTCGAGCAGCCCGCCCTCTCGGGAGGCGCGGGGGGTGCCGGCCAGCGAACGGGTGAGCGCGCGGCGCTGAGCGAGCACGACCTGCAGCACGAAGGCCTCGTCCCACTTCAGGCGCTTGGTCGCGCGTCCGACGTCGGCGTAGGAGGCCGGGCGGTGGATCGTCGACAGGGCCTGCGGCAGGTCGAGCAGGTGGTGGCGGGTCCGCAGTGCGTCGGGCAGCGGCTCGGGCCCGAGATCCACCAGCTCCAGCGCCAGGCGCACCGACCGCTGCACGGTCAGGCTCGAGACCTTCGCCGCGGCTGGGTAGATCGGCAGCAGGGTGCCAGCGAACTCCTCGGTGGGGACCCCGTCCTCGTCGTCGATGAGCTGGTACTCGGGGTTGGTGAGCTGCATCTTCTGGCGGAAGCGCTCCGCCTTGCCGGAGAAGTAGGCCCGGCGACCGGCTTTAAGCTCTTTGTCGATCCACGGCTTGTTGAAGACCGCCAGCGTCAGCTGCGCGCCGTCGGCGTCGCGGATGACGACATCGGTCTTCCACAGGCCCGTGCGCACCAGCCGCTTGCTGGTCGAGACCACCTCGGCGACGACGGTCGCGTGCTCACCCTCGACGAGGTCCAGGAAGGGCGTCAGCGCGCCGCGCTCGACGTAGCGGCGGGGGTAGTGGCGCAGCAGGTCCCCGACGGTGTGCAGGCCCAGGTGGGTGGCCAGCGCCTTGGCGGTCGGTCCACCGACGGCGGCCGAGAGCTTGGCGTCGAGCGAGACCACCGCGCTACTCCACGCCCAGCAGCAGCGGGTAGTGCGGCTGGGCGCCGGCGTAGCCCATCGCCTCGACGGCCGGGTGGGCCTGCTCCAGCCACGTCAGCAGCCGGTGAGCGAGGCCGTCCGGGGCGTCGGCGCCGGTGACGACGGTGACGAGGTCGCCTCCGCTGGTGAGCAGCCGCGCCAGCAGCTCTCGGCCGACCTGCTCGACGTCGGCGCCGATGAGCACGACGTCGCCCTCCAGCAGTCCGAGCACGTCGCCCGGACGGCAGATCCCGGCCATCGTCGCGCTCTCGCGCACCGCGGTCGTCACCTCGGCCCACCGGGTCGAGCCGGCCGCCTCGGCCATCGCGGCGACGTCGTCGGCGAAGGGCCGGGCGGCGTCGGCGACGGCCAGGGCGGCCAGGCCCTGCACCGGTGAGCGGGTCGGCACGACGGCGACCGAGAAGCCCTCGTCGCGCGCGGCGGCCGCTGCCGCCGAGGCCACCGCAAACACGTTGGCGTCGTTGGGCAGCAGCACCACCTCCGAGGCGGCGCTGGCCCGCACGGCGTTGAGCAGCTCCGCGGTCAAGGGGTTGGCGCTCGGGCCCCCGGCGACCACCGTGGCGCCGGCCTGCTCGTACAGCTCGACGAGCCCGCTGCCTGGCGCCACGGCGACGACGGCGCGATCAGCCGAGCGCGGGGTCGTCTCCGGCGGACGCTCGCCGGCGACCTGGTCGGCGAAGCGGGTCACGGTGATGCGGAACGGCCGGCCGGCCTCGACGCCCGCCTCGACCGCCGCGCCTACGGCGTTGACGGGCCCGTGCACGTTGTAGAGGCCGTCCCCCCCGACGACGACGAGGGAGTCGCCGAGCCCGCCGAGCTCGGTGGTGAGTACCTCGACGGCCTCGTCCGAGGCGTCACGCAGAAGGAACTGCACCTCGTAGGCGTAGGCCTCGCTGCCCGCTTCGCGCGCCGCGGTGAGGCCGGACCTGTCCCGGGGCACCAGCAGCGCAGCGGCGGCGGGCGCTGGTGCTGTCCGTGACTCAGGCGCTGTCCCTGACTCAGGCGCTGTCCCTGACACGATGCGCTCGAGCGCCTCGAGCAGCACGCATAGGCCCCGCCCGCCGGCGTCGACCACCCCCGCGGCCTTGAGCTGTGGCAGCAGGTCGGGCGTACGCGCCAGCGAGCGGGCCGCCGCGGCCCGCGCCTCGGCCACCACCGCCCCGAGGTCGACCGCGCCGAGGGCCGCGGCGGCCTCGGCGCTCTCGCGCGCGACCGTCAGCAGGGTCCCCTCGACAGGGGTCGCGACCGCGGCGTAGCACAGCGCCGCGGCCCGGGTCAGCGCCCGCTGCACCTCGGCGGCCGAGCAGGTCTCGGCCGCGCCGAGCACCTCCGCCAGCCCCCGCAGCAGCTGCGAGAGGATGACGCCGGAGTTGCCGCGGGCCCCCATCAACGCGCCGTGGGCCATCGCCTTGGCCGTCGCCGCCATGTCGCCCGAAGCCGCCCACACGGCCTGCTCCACCGCTTCCATGGTCAGCAGCAGGTTGGTGCCCGTGTCACCGTCGGGCACGGGATAGACGTTGAGGTCATCGATCTCGCCTCGCGCGGCCGCCAGGCCCTCCCGTGCGGCGGTGCACCAGCGGCGCACGGCGTCGGCGTCGAGCACCTGCAACAACGCGCACGCTCCTCACCGACTGGACCCTAGGGTGCGCAGGTTATCGGCCCGGACCGACAGCGGCGCCCTGCTACTGTGTGGGAGTTGCCCGGCGCCAGACCGGGTCGTACCTCCCCCGCCCTTTCGAACCTCCTGGAGTATCCCGTGGCCGCGACCTGCGACGTGTGTGGCAAGGGCCCCGGCTTCGGGATGTCGGTGAGCCACTCCCACCGGCGCACCCGTCGCCGCTGGAACCCCAACATCCAGACGGTGCACGCGCTGACCGGCCCCTCGGGCAAGACGCCCAAGAAGCTCGGCGTCTGCACCTCCTGCCTCAAGGCCGGCAAGGTCGTCCGGGCCTAGCTCGCTCGCTGGAATCTCCCTGTCCGGGGGTCTTCTGCGACTGTGCACCCGTGTGTACGCTCCACGCGGTCGCACGTTCTGCTCGGGTACGCCCGTGTGAACATCGCGGGCTGTCACGTCACCGCGTGAGGCCGGCACGACTCGGTCCCGCGGAGTGCGGTGCCGTCCAGAACGAGAGGGACAACATGGCTCAGGGTGCAGTCAAGTGGTTCAACGCCGAGAAGGGCTTCGGCTTCATCGCCGTCGACGGCGGTGGCGCTGACGTCTTCGTCCACTACTCCGCGATCCAGTCCGACGGCTACCGCTCCCTCGACGAGGGCCAGCGCGTCGAGTTCGAGATCACCCAGGGCCAGAAGGGCCCGCAGGCCGACGCGGTGCGCCCGGTCTAGCTCTCCTGACGTACGGCGAGGGCCCCGGTCCCTGACGGACCGGGGCCTTCACTGCTAGTCCAGCTTGACGAGGTCGCTGCGGTAGCGCCGACCGTTCGCCGCGTACATCGCCACCGCCTCCTCGAACGCCCCCTCGGGGACCATGTCCAGGCGCATCTTGGCCGGGATCCCCATCGCCATGGCGTGCGCCGGCACCTCGGTGCGGTTGCCGACAACGGCACCGGCGGCCACCAGTGCCCCACTGCGTACGACGGCGTCGTGCAGCACCACCGAGCCGGAGCCGACGAGACAGCGATCCTCGATCGTGCAGCCCTCCAGGTGGGCGATGTGGCCGACCACGCAGTCCGAGCCGATCGTGGTGGCCTTGTCGGCGGTGGCGTGCACGACCGTGCCGTCCTGGATGGAGGTCCGCTCCCCGACCGTGATCGTGCCGTAGTCGCCGCGCAGCACCGCGCCCGGCCAGACCGTGCTGCCGGCACCGATCGTCACGTCGCCGATGACGGTCGCGTCGGGATGCACGTAGGCGTCGGCGTGGATCGTGGGCGTGCGGTCACCGAGGGCGTAGACGGCCACGGGCTCTCCTGCTCGTCGGGGCCGGAACGCCCGGCCGAAGGCTCCCGATCCTGCCAGGCCTGCGCCCGCAGCCGAGTACGGTCCTGCGATGAGCTACTGGTGGTGCCTGACGCATGCAAAGGTCGAGAGCGGCGACGACACCTGCGCCGCGCTGGACCGGCTCGGACCGTACGACACCCGCGAGGCCGCTGCGGGCGCGCTGGACAGCACCCGGGCGCGCACGGCCGCGCAGGACGCGCGCGACAAGGCCGAGGACGACTGGGGACGGTAGACCGCTCCCCGGAAGGCCGCCCCTGGCAGCTACCGCGACCGCCAGCCGTGGTCGACCGGACCGATGCCGGCGCCGAGCGCGAACCCTGCTGCGATGGCGCCGGTGACGTAGTCCTTCGCCGCCCGAGCTGCTGTCGGCACGTCGTCACCCAGCGCCAGCCGGGAGGCGATCGCCGACGCCAGGGTGCAGCCGGTGCCGTGGGTGTGCCGGTTGTCCAGGCGCGGCGCTCGAAGCAGGTGCGCGTCGGTGCCGTCAGTCAGCAGGTCGACCGCCTCCCCGTCCAGATGACCACCCTTGACGAGCACCCAGGCCGGCCCCAGCGCCAGGACGGCATCGGCCCCCTGTCGCAGCTCGCGCTCACAGGTGACCCGTACACCGGTCAGCTGCTCGACCTCGGGCAGGTTCGGCGTCACGACGGTCGCGAGCGGGACCAGCTCGGATCGCAGCACCTCGACCGCATCCGCACGCAGCAGCGGATCCCCGTGCTTGCTGACCCCGACCGGGTCGACGACCAGCGGCGCCGCAACGCCACGCAGTCGGCCGGCGACGGCGCAGACCAGCGCCGGCGAGGACAGCATGCCGGTCTTGACGACATCCACCCCGATGTCGCTGAGCACGCTGTCCAGCTGCGCGAGCACCGCCTCGACCGGCAGGTCCCACGCGCCCTGCACGCCGACGCTGTTCTGCGCGGTCACCGAGACGACGACGCTCATGCCGTGCACGCCATGGGCCAGCATCGTCTTCAGGTCGGCCTGGATCCCGGCACCTCCGCCGGAGTCCGAACCGGCGACCGTCAGGACCCGCTTCACGAGAAGTGCTCGAAGCCAACAGCGTTGGGCTTCCAGCCGATCACCCGTACCCCTGCCCCGGCGCGCACCAGCCCGATCCGCAGCACGCCCTCTGGCAGCACGACACCGGGTGGCACCGTCGCGACCAGCGCGTGGTCCTCCCCGCCGGTCAGCACGAAGTCCAGCGGATGGCCCCCGACGACCCGGACCGCCTTGCCCAGCAGCGGATCGCGCAGGAACCGTCGGCTCTCGATGTCGATGTGCACCCCGCTGGCCGTGGCCAGGTGCCCGAGGTCGGCGATGAGCCCGTCGCTGACGTCGCACATCGAGGTCGCGCCGAGGTCGGCGAGCGCCGGCCCCAGGGCGTACGGCGGGGTCGGCTGCAGATGGGCCTGCACGAGCGCTTCGATCGCCAGGCCGCCGTGCTCGAGCATGGCCAGGCCCGCCGCGGACCAGCCGAGCCGGCCGGCCAGGACGACCCGGTCCCCCGGCTGCGCGCCCGCCCGGGTCACCGGCGCCCGGCCGCCGAGGTCGCCGAGCGCGGTGACGCTCACGACGATGCGCTCGCTGGTGACCATGTCGCCACCGACGACGACGGCCCCCACCAGCGCTGCCTCGTCCCGCAGCCCGTCGGCCAGGTCGGTCGCCCACGACACCGGCAGGTCCGGTGGGGCGGCCAGACCGACCAGCAGGGCGGTGCCGGTGGCGCCCATGGCGGCGATGTCGGCGAGGTTGGCAGCCGCGGCTTTGCGACCGACGTCGTACGCCGTGGACCAGTCCAACCGGAAGTGCACGTCCTCGACGAGCACGTCGGTGGTCGCCACGACCCGGCCGTCGGGAACCAGCACGACGGCGGCGTCGTCGCCAGGACCGAGCAGCACCGACGGCGAGGTGCCGAAGCGCTCGACGACCAGGTCGATGAGGCCGAACTCGCCGACGTCTCTTGCTGTAGCGTCCGGCACTTCGCAAGCCTCCCAGAAGGGTTCCACCAGTGGCGGTTCAGGCCTACATCCTCATCCAGACCGAGGTCGGCAAGGCGGCAGCGGTCGCCACGGCCATCTCCGCCCTCGACGGCGTCGCCCAGGCCGAGGACGTCACCGGCCCGTACGACGTGATCGTGCGCGCCGAGGCCAAGTCGGTCGACGAGCTCGGCAAGCTCGTCGTCGCCCGCATCCAGGGCGTCGACGGCATCACGCGCACCCTGACGTGCCCCGTCGTCCACCTCTGACCCGGCTGCTGACGGTCCTGCTGCTCGGGGCCGCCGGCTGCACCTCGTCGAGCCCGGCGCCGGCGCCCGGAGCCACCGGTCCGGTGACGACACCGACCCCGTCGGCGACCCTCGCCCCGGCCGAGCTCGCGACCTGCGGCGCGCTGCTGCCGGCGCTGCCCGAGGAGATCGACCCCGGTGTCGAGCGGCGACCGGTCGGCGGGGACACCGGGCGGTTCGCCGCCTGGGGCGACCCAGCCGTGACACTTGAGTGCGGCTCCCTGCCAGGCGATCCCGGTGAGCCACCGGCGATCGTCAACGGCGTGAGCTGGACCGTCCGCGACATCGGCGCAGGCTTCCGGTGGACCACCGTGGGCCTGGCGCTGACCATTGCGGTCGACATCCCCGACAGCTACGAGAACGGCGCCGAGCTAGTCAACCCGCTCGCGGCTCCTATCCTGGCAATCGTGGGTCCGGGACCCACTCCCGCGCCCAGCTTCTGACGTCAGCGCAGTCCGGTGCCTGCCCGCAGGGCTGACTGCACGAGCCGGTCGACCAGCTCCGGGTAGTCCACACCGGACGAGGCCCACATCCGCGGGAACATCGAGCTCGGCGTGAAGCCCGGCATGGTGTTGACCTCGTTGACGGTGAGCTCCCCGCCCGGCCCGACGAAGAAGTCGACCCGGGCCAGTCCAGCGCAGTCCAGCGCGTCGTAGGCCCGGCGGGCCAGCTCCTGCAGCCGCTCGGTGACCTCCGGCGGCAGCTCGGCGGGGCAGTCCAGCTCGGTGGCGGCGTCGAGGTACTTGGCCTCGAAATCGTAGAAGTCGTAGTCGCCCACCAGCCGCACCTCTGCCGGG
>JBBPYI010000010.1:0-3460 GCA_038200075.1 Mycobacteriales bacterium | reverse complement strand
GGGCAGGCTGGTCGGCATGAGCTTCGACGTGGACGCCGTACGCCGTGACTTCCCCGCGCTGGCCGAGGGCCTGGCCCACTTCGACGGGCCGGGTGGCACGCAGGTGCCCGCGGCCGTCATCGATGCGGTCGCTGACGCGATGCGGTCGGCGGTGAGCAACCGGCACGGGCCGTTCCCGAGCAGCCGACGTGCGGATGCGATCGTCGACGCGGCACGTGAGGCGGTGGCCGACCTGGTCGGCGGTGATCCGGCCGGTGTCATCCTGGGTCAGTCGATGACGGCCAACACCTACGTGCTGGCCGGCGCGCTCGCCAAGACCTGGGCGACCGGCGACGAGGTGGTGCTCTCGCGGCTCGACCACGACGCAGACGTCCGGCCGTGGGTGCAGGCCGCCGAGCGGGCCGGGGCCGTCGTGCGCTGGGCCGACGTCGACCCGCAGACCGCCGAGCTCCCGGCCGAGCAGTACGACGCGCTGATCGGCGACCGCACCCGCCTGGTCGCGCTGACCGCTGCCAGCAACGCCACCGGCACCCGTCCGGACGTCCGGGCCATCGCGGAGAAGGCCCGTGCACGAGGCGCTCTCGTGCACGTCGACGGCGTCCATGCAACCCCGCACCTGCCGACGGACATGTCCGCCCTGGGCGCCGACTTCTACGCCACGTCGGCCTACAAGTGGTACGGCCCGCATCTCGGGGCGACGGTCGGCGACCCCGCGGTGCTGGCCGGACTGCGACCCGACAAGCTGCTCCCGAGCAGCGATGACGTGCCGGAGCGCTTCGAGCACGGCACCCCGAGCTTCGCCCATCTGGCCGGGGTGACCGCGGCTGTCGACTGGATCGCCTCCCACGGAGCGGGTGCCACGCGTCGTGAGCGGGTGCTGTCGGCGATGGCGCTCATCGAGCAGCACGAGCAGGAGGTCTTCGCCCGCCTGCTCGACGGCCTGACCGCCCACCCAGACGTGACGCTGGTCGGCTCGCCCGCGCGTCGCACACCGACGGTGGCCTTCACGGTCGCCGGCCGTACGCCCCAGCAGGTCAGCGCCGACCTGGGCGCACAGGGGGTGTGCGTGTGGGCGGGTGACTACTACGCCGTCGAGCTGATGCGCGCGGTCCGGCTGGCCGAGTCCGGCGGGGCGGTGCGGGCCGGTGTGGTCTGCTACACGACTACCGCCGAGGTCGACCGCCTCCTCGCCTGCCTGTAGGAGCACCGCCATGGACCCGCTTGTCAGCCGTACGTCCTGGAAGACGCTCGAGCCCGTCCACGCGCACATCTACTTCGTGCCGGAGGCGCAGGAGGAGTACGCAGCGCTGGGCTTCGACGTCACGGGCAACCAGGCGTCGGGCTACTTCCCGGCGCGTGCGGCGGCGCTCGGCGCCGTGAACGCCGGTGTCGTGCAGTCGACGTTCTTCAACTTCTCAGCCATCGCCTGCGTCTTCGGGATTGACCGCGCCTGGGAGACCGCCACGCCGGCTCAGCTGCAGCAGGCCCGATGGAGGGCGGCGGACCGCTCGTTGCGACGGCTGTGCGGCGACCTGCTCGACAGCCCCGATGTCGTCGAGGCGGTCGAGCTGGCGCGCACCGCGACCACCGGGTGCAGCCCGGAGGGGCGTCCGCTCTACGCCGGCAACGCTGCGCTGGAGTGGCCGACCGTGGCGCACCTCGCGCTGTTCCACGCGGTCACGCTGCTGCGAGAGTTCCGTGGTGACGGGCACATCGCCGCGCTGGTCGTCGAGGGCATCACCGGTCTGCAAGCCGCGATCATGCATGTCGCGCAGGGCGACTCCTGGACCCGCGAGCCGCTGCGCAAGACCCGCGGCTACTCCACCGAGGAGTGGGACGCTGCCGTGGCCCGGCTGTCCGAGCGCGGCTGGCTCGACGCCGATGGGGAGTTCACTGACGAGGGCCGGGCCGTACGCCAGCGGGTCGAGGACCGCACCGATGTGCTCGCGCTGCCGGCCTGGCAGGCGCTCGGCGAGGACGGCTGCGCTCGGCTGCGCGAGCTGGTCCGGCCGCTGTCCGCGGCGATCGTCGCCGGCGGTGGGCTGCAGATCCGCTGATCAGCCGGTCGTGAGCAGCACCTTGCCGACGTGGGTGCTGGCCTCCAGCACCCGGTGCGCGTCGGCGGCCCGCTCGAGGGGCAGCACCTGGTCGATGATCGGGCGTACGTCACCGGCTTCGACCCAGGGCCAGACGTGCTCGCGGACAGCAGCGACGATGGCAGCCTTCTGCTCGACCGGACGGGCCCGCAACGACGTGGCGTGCACGCTGGCGCGCGTGGTCAGCAGCGCGCCGAGGTCCAGCTCGCCGGTGACCCCGCCCTGCAGCCCGATGACGACCAACCGGCCACCGGTCGCGAGTGCCTTGACGTTGCGCGCAAGATAGGCCGCGCCCATGTTGTCCAGGATGACGTCGGCGCCGCCGAGTTCACGCAGCACCTCGACGAAGTCCTCGTCGCGATAGCGGATCGCTCGTTCTGCGCCGAGCTCGGTGGCCCGCGCGGCCTTCTCGGGGGAGCCGACGGTGACGACCACGCGGGCCCCATGGCGTACGGCCAGCTGCACGGCCATCGTTCCAATGCCGGAGGTCCCGCCGTGCACGAGCAGCAGCTCGCCCGGCTGCAGGGCGGCGAGCTGGAAGACGTTGGACCAGACCGTGCAGGCCACCTCGGGCAGCGCGGCGGCGTCGACGAGCGAGACCCCGGCGGGTACGGGGAGCAGCTGTCCGACCGGGACCGCGACCAGCTCGGCGTAGCCGCCACCGGACAGCAGCGCGCAGACCTCGTCGCCGACAGACCATCCGGTGACACCGTCGCCGAGTGCGGCGATGCGTCCGGAGCACTCGAGCCCGGGGTAGGGCGAGGCACCGGGCGGCGGGTTGTAGAGACCGAGGCGCTGGAGCAGGTCGGCGCGGTTGACGGCGGTTGCCACGACCTCGACGAGCACCTCGTCCGGACCGGCTTCGGCGTCGGCGACGTCCGCGGGCACGAGGCAGTCGGCGTCGCCGAAGGACGGGAGGGTGATGGCGCGCATGGGCTCAGCCTGTCAGGCCGGGCGGGTCGACTGCAGGGCGGTGCTGATGTCGGATCGGAACCCCACGCCGTTGACGGTGCCGTCACCTCGGGTCCGGTCCTTGACCGGCAGGCGGTAGCGGTCCGACACCCAGGTCGTCGTCGTCCCGCGATAGGTGATGTCGCCCGACAGCACCAGCGTCGTCTCGACCACCGTGCACGCGACCTGCTCGCCGCGGACGGTGACGGTCTCCCGGCGCACCGTCCGGTTGCTCGCCTCGGCGGTGGTCTTGCCATCGGTGGAGGTTGCGCGCCACTGCCAGCTGCGGCCCACGGTCGCCGGATCCGGCAGGAGCAGCACAGGCGGGTCGGGTCGGAACTGCTTGCTGAAAGCAGGATTGGTCAGATCGAGCGAAGCCAGGAAGCGACCGTCGGCGCGCAGGACGACGTCCT
>JBBPYI010000009.1:0-2610 GCA_038200075.1 Mycobacteriales bacterium | reverse complement strand
CTGGTCTTCGTCGTCGACCTGCTCGGCGTCCGCTAGCCCGACAGCCGGTTCAGCAGCCCTGCCCGACCGGCGTCGCGCTCCGGCGCGGTGCCGGCAGGGCGGCGCGCCGACCCCAGCGGGCCATGAACTGCTCGGGTCCGACGCCGTCGCTCTCCAGCCAGCCCTGCATGAGCGTGACGCCGGCGTCACGCAGCACGGTGCGCTGCGCCTCGGTCTCGACCCCTTCGGCCACGACCTGCGCGCCGGTCGAGCGGGCGAAGCCGGTCAGGGCCGCCGCCAGTGCCTGCCGGGTGCGGTCGGTGTCGACGCCCTGCACCAGCGAGATGTCGAGCTTGATCAGCTCCGGTGAGAGCAGCACCACGTGGCGCAGACTCGCGAAGCCCGCTCCGGCGTCGTCGACCGCGACCCGAAGACCCTGGGCCCGCAGCGGCGCCAGCACCTCCAGCAGGGCGGTGTAGTCGGCGATCTGCTCGTGCTCGCTCACCTCGACGACCAGCCGGGCCAGGTCGACACCGTCCAGCAGCGCCGGCAGATGCGGGCTGCACAGGGTCGTGGCGGACAGGTTCAGCGCGAGGAAGCCGGGCAGGTCGCGGCCGGCGACGAGCGCCGCCTGCGCCGTCGCGACCTCCAGCTCGCAGGTCAGCCCGGCTCGTTCGGCGTCGGCGAACCACTCCTGCGTGCTGTGCGCCTGCCCTCCGAAGCGCGCCAGCGCCTCGGACCCGACGACGGCGCCGTCCACCAGCGACACCACCGGCTGGAAGACCATCGTCGTGGCCTCGCCCCGCAGGACCGGTTCGAGCCGAGCCGCCATCGCGGCGTACGCCTGGGCAGCGCGCAGCTCCGGCTCGAGCACCCGGGCCAGGCTCGCGGCGATGGCGGTCAGGACCTCGGCGTCTCGTTCGCTCAGTTCGGGATCAGGCGCCTGCGACAGGCAGCAGAGCGTGCCGTAGAGCGAGCCGTCGGACAGGACCACGGGTACGCCGATGTAGGAGCCGATGCCCAGCGCCGCGGTGACCGGCAGCTCCATGGCCGCCGGATAGCAGCTGGTGTCGGCGATGACCCTGGGCAGGCGGCCGTCCAGGATGCGCTGGCAGAAGGTGCCGTTGAGCGGCTCGACATCGCCCCGACCGGCCGGGATCGGCAGGGCGGAGGACACGCCCCGCATGATGCGCTGGTCGCCCTGCCACTCACCGACGAAGCAGATCTGGGCCCGGACCTGCACGCGGGCCAGGTCCAGCAGCTCTCGGACCAGCAGATCGGCGCCGGCGTCCTGGACCGGCCAAGGCTGGGTCCGCGGCGGGGCAGGTGCCAGGTCCCCGGCACGCACTCCGGACGTCCGACCGACCGCCTCGTGCCAGGCCGCGACGGCCCCTGCCGGACCACGAGCGGCCAGGCCGGTGGCGGCCGCGACCCCTCGTTCGACCAGTGCGGCCCGCAGGCCGTTGTGAACGACAACAGCCTGCGCCGGTGTCGTCTCGGGCAGGAGCACCCCGACCCGCTCGCCGCCGACCCGGGCCAGCACTGCGTCCGGCGGGCAGATTTCCCGCAGCACCGCACCCACCGCGCCGAGCAGCTCGTGCCCGGAGCCGTGTCCGAGCTCGCGGCTCACCTCGGTCAGCGCAGGGACGGCCACGGCCAGGACGGCGGCGTGCAGGCCGTACGCCACGCAGCGGCGCTCCTCGGCGGCCAGCCGGCGGTCCCACGCCAGCCGGTCGGCCAGTCCGGTCAGCGTGTCGACGGTGTCGGCCTGCTCGGCCGCGCGCAGGGCCGGCTGCAGACGCAGCTCGGCCGTCAGCAGCGCGCCGAGCACCTGCGCGAAGGCCTCCAGGAGCGGCGCCTGCGCCGCGAGCTCAGGTCCGCGGCTGCGGCGCGACAGCGCGCACAGCGAGCCCAGCAGCTCGCCGTCGTCGTCACGCAGCGGCACCGAGACAGAGGCCCCGGTCTGGAAGCCGAGTGCGGCGGCCGCCTGCACCAGACCCGGTTCGGCGCACACGTCAGGGGTCAGTCGGGGTGCCCGCCCGTCGAAGGCGCGGGCACACAGCGTGTCGGCCCACGCGCCGACCTCGCCCACCTGCCACCGGTCCTCGACGTCCCGGACCTGCAGCACGACGACGTCGGCCCCGCGCTTGCGGGTCACGGCGACCAGCTCGAAGTCCAGGACCGCCTGGACCTGCTCGACGACGGCGCTGCTGGCGGTCGTCCAGCGCAGCGGCGCGTCGGCAGGACGGAGGGTCACTCGCCTATGGTGCAGCTCACCGGCTCTTCACCTTCCGTCCTGACCGAAGACCATCAGGACGGACCAGGCCGCCCTGGTCAGAAGTGACCAGGGCGCTGCGGCGGATGCAGGGACGCATGCTCACACCGCGGGCAGCAGGGCGGCAGCGTGGCGGCCCGCCGCGGCCGCCGCCACGAAGGCGACCGGGTCGGCCGACAGCCCCCGGCCCATCGAGCTCAGCAGAGGCGACCAGGGCGCCAGCACCGCTGTCAGGTCGGCGTCATCGACGTGCACCACCCGATGGCGGGCGAAGGCAGAGGCGTCGACCAGCGAGGCGTACGACGCCGGCACGACGACGTCGGCCGGGGCGAGCGCGACCCGGCCGTACGCCGTGG
>JBBPYI010000008.1:0-5756 GCA_038200075.1 Mycobacteriales bacterium | reverse complement strand
TTCGACGACCGCCACGTCGGCGCCGGCCGCACCGTGCAGGAACAGCGGCACGATCCGGTCCTCGCCGACCAGGACCGGGTCCAGGTTGCGACCAGGGCGGCCGGTGGCAAGGCAGTGGTAGCCGGGGTCGATGTAATCGGGCCCGACCTTGTGGGGCGACACCTGCAGACCCCTGGCTCGAAGCGCGGCCATGAGACCCGTTGCGAACGTGGTCTTCCCGGCTCCGGACGACGGTGCAGCGATGACCAGCCGCGGCATGTTCACCACTCGATCCCCCGCTGGCCCTTTTGACCGGCGTCCATCGGGTGCTTGACCTTGGTCGTCTCCATGACGAGGTCAGCCGCCTCGACCAGCGCCGGGTGGGCGTCGCGGCCGGTGATGACGACGTGCTGGTCGCCGGGCCGGTCGCGCAGGACGGACACGACCTCCTCGACGTCGACCCAGCCCCACTTCATCGGGTAGGTGAACTCGTCGAGGACGTAGAAGCGGTAGGTCT
Organism: Mycobacteriales bacterium; assembly: GCA_038200075.1. GTDB lineage: Bacteria > Actinomycetota > Actinomycetes > Mycobacteriales > SCTD01 > SCTD01. The sequence continues at coordinate 5,260 of JBBPYI010000008.1, read as the reverse complement.
GGGCGGCCAGGTCTCGCTTGACCTGCTCCCAGCCTTCCCGTGCGTTCGCGGCGTGGTCGTCGTCGCTGCCCTGCTTGCGGGTCCAGGACCAGCCCTCGCCCATCTTGTGCCAGGCCACGCTGCCGCCTTCGTCACTTGCGCCAAGGGTGCGCAGCGCGTGCTCCTCGCCGACCTTCCACTTCGCGCTCTTGACGAACTGGAAGACCCCGATCGGCCAGCCCTGGTTCCAGGCCCGCAGCGCAAGCCCGAAGGCAGCGGTCGATTTGCCCTTCATCTCGCCGGTGTGGACGACCAGCAGCGCTCGGTTGCGACGCTGACGGGTGGTCAGCCCGTCCTCGGGCACCGACTCCGGCTGGCCCTGTGGCATCTAGGCCGCCTTCACGACACGGGTGAGCGCGTCGGCCGACAGCTCTTCAAGGGTCAGTGCAACCCCACCGAGCTGCTGGCCGAGCTGCGACGCGAGGCCCAGGCGTACGGGCCCGCTCTCGCAGTCCACCACCACGAAGGCCGCGCCGGTGCGCAGTAGATGGGCGGCGGCCAGCTCGGGGTCTGGCCCGCTGGTCCGACGTCCGTCGGTGACGATGACGACCAGGGCGCGGCGGGCCCGGTCACGGACCGCCTCGACCCGCAGCACCTCGGCCGCGCGCAGCAACCCCGCAGACAGGGGCGTGCGCCCACCGGTCGGCAGGTGCGCCAGTCGCAGCGCGGCTGCCTCGACACTGCTCGTCGGCGGCAGGGCCAGCTCCGCGCCGTCGCCGCGGAAGCTGACCAGTGCCACCTTGTCGCGCCGCTGGTAGGCGTCGGTGAGCAGGCTGAGCACCGCGCCCTTGACCGCACTCATCCGCTGGCGGGCGGCCATCGAGCCGGAGGCGTCGACGACGAACAGCACCAGGTTGCCCTCGCGGCCCTCACGGACAGCCTCGCGCAGATCCCGGGCGCGCACGACGACGCCGCTGCCCGTACGCCCTCGCACGCCTTGGTGGGGAGCCGCCGCTCGCAGGGTCGCGGTCAGATGCAGCGATTGGAGCCGTCCGTTCGGCAGGCGAGCACCGGTGAGGCGACCACTGCCCCCCTCGGTGCGGGAGCGACGCCCGGAGGCGCCGGCGCGCCGGTTGACACCTGGCACCGACAGCGCGACGGGAGCGAAGGTCTCCCCCGCGCTCGCCGGCGGTGACTCACCCCCCTCGCCCCGTGCGTCCGGCGCCGTGGGGGCCTGCGCCTCGGCTTCGCCGGACGCATCGGAGGTGTCGTCGGACGAGGCATCACCGGGCGGCGGAGGTGTCGCGCCGCCGTCGTCCGGGTCCTCGGGGCCGTCATCCGGCGGGACAGAGCTCAAAGCGTCGTCGAGCTGCTGCTCGTCGAGTCCGGGGGCCTCGAAGGGCGTACGCCGCCGCCGGTGCGGCAGGGCCAGCCGGGCAGCGGTGCGGACGTCGTCGGTGCTGACGTCGTCCCGGCCGTCCCAGGCCGCCAGGGCCATCGCCGCCTTGGCCGTGACGAGGTCGGCTCGCAGCCCGTCGACGTCGAACGCCGCGCAGACGGTCGTGACCTCCTGCAGCGAGTGGTCGGACAGCACCACCTTGGGCAGCAGGGCCCGGGCGACGGCGATGCGCTCGGCGAGCTCGGCGTCGGCCGCGGCGTACTGCGCAGCGAAACCGGCCGGATCGGCTTCGTAGGCCAGCCGGCGGCGCACGACGTCGGCCCGCTCGACCGGGTCGCGGGTCGCCGCGACCTCGACGGTCAGCCCGAAGCGAGCGAGCAGCTGCGGCCGCAGCTCACCCTCCTCGGGGGTCATCGTCCCGACGAGCAGGAAGCGTGCGGCATGCCGAACGGAGATGCCCTCGCGCTCGACGTAGGAGGTGCCAAGCGCGGCCGCGTCGAGCAGCAGATCCACCAGGTGGTCGTGCAGCAGGTTGACCTCGTCGACGTAGAGGACCCCGCGGTGGGCGCCGGCGAGCAGTCCCGGTTCGTACGCCGAGACTCCCGTCGTGAGGGCCTTCTCGAGGTCGAGGGACCCCACCAGCCGGTCCTCGCTGGCGCCGACAGGCAGCTCCACCAGTCGAGCCGCCCGCAGCTCACCGGTGGTGTCCTCGTGCGGGGCGTCGGGACAGGTCGGGTCGGGGTCGGCCGGGTCGCAGGAGAACCGGCAGCCCGGCACGACCCGCAGCGGCGGCAGCAGGGAGGCCAGCGCGCGTACGACGGTGGACTTGGCCGTGCCCTTCTCGCCCCGCACCAGGACGCCGCCCACGGCAGGTGAGACCGCGTTGACGATGAGCGCCAGGCGCAGGTCGTCCAGGCCGACGACCGCGGAGAAGGGGTAGCTCACGGGGACGCGCTCGGGGCGTGCTGGATCACGGTCGAGCCTTCCTCGAGGTCCGCGCCCCGGGTGGACGGTTGGACAGCGGAAGTATCTGGCTCCCCCGTCCCGATCACTCGGGTCAGGATCACAGTGGCGGGACCGCGCCGGAGTCGCACCGGCTTCCTTCTCCTGCTGTCGCTTGCTCCGTCAGCGTAGCCGCCGAAGACCCGCCCGGAGCAGGCCCTCGCGGTGCGCTGCCTGACTCAGTCCGGCGGGTCCACCAACGCGCGCAGGACCGGCTCCATCAGTCGCTCCTCACCGCCCTGGTCTTCAGCCTGGTCAAGCTCAACGACGACGCACTGTCCACGGCACCAAGACCGCGACCTTCGTGCTGGCCGTGGTGCTGCTGACGGCGTTCGTGGTCGTCGCCGGGGTTGTCATCTTCAGCCTGGTGTCGGTGTCCAAGGAGGCTGCGGCCGAGGCGCTCAAGGAGGGCGCGACCGCCGCTGCGTGACAGGAGGGATCACCCAGCCGGGGCGGGGAACGCTGAGCCCCATGGACGATGCACCCAAGATCACCCCGGCCGAGCGCAGACGAGAGTCGGTGCTCGCGACGGCGTACGCCCGCGTAGCGACGGCCAGTTGGCGCTTCCTGCTCATCGTGAGTGCCACGGTCGTCCTGGGCCTGATCCTGGGCCAGCTGTGGGTCGTGGTGCTCCCGATCCTGCTCGGCCTGCTGCTGTCGACCGTGCTGTGGCCGCCGGTGGCGTTCCTGCGACGCATCGGCCTGCCGCCCGCACTGGCGGCGCTGACGGTGCTGCTCGTGGCGCTTCTCATCATCGCCGGCGTGGTTGCCGGCCTGGCGCCCCAGGTCACCAGCCAGGCGCAGGAGCTCGCCGACCAGGTCACCGGCGGCCTGGAGCAGCTTCGTGAGGCGGTGACCGGAGCTCCGCTGAACCTCGGTCAGGATCGCATCGGCTCGACGCTTGACAACATCGTGGCGGAGCTGCAGGCCAACACGCAGAGCATCGCTGGGCGGGTGCTGACCGGTGCGGTCACCGCCGGATCCCTCCTGGTGACCGCGCTGCTTGCCGTCGTCCTGAGCTTCTTCTTCCTCAAGGACGGCCCGCGTTTCCTGCCCTGGCTCAGCGACCTGGTCGGGCCCCGCGTCGCACCCCATGCCGCCGAGCTCAGCCGACGCTCGTGGGACACCCTGGGCGGCTTCGTCAAGGCGCAGGCCGCAGTGGGGCTGGCGGACGCGGTGTTCATCGGTCTGGGCCTGCTCGTGCTCGGCGTACCGCTGGCCCTGCCGCTTGCCCTGCTCGTCTTCGTCGGTGCCTTCGTGCCCATCATCGGCGCCGTGGTCACGGGCGCCCTCGCCGCGCTGGTGGCCCTGGTCACCAACGGGGTGGGTAGCGCGCTGATCGTCGTCGCCCTGGTCCTGGTGGTTCAGCAGCTGGAAGGCAACGTCCTGCAGCCGATCCTCGTCGGACGCACCCTGGCGCTGCACCCCGCGCTGGTCATCCTGGCGGTGACGGCCGGCAGCACCTTGGCCGGCATCTCCGGCGCCTTCCTGGCCGTCCCCGCCGTCGCGGTGGGCGCCGTCTTCGTGCGCTACGCCCGGGAGCAGCTCCCGTCGACCTGAGTCACGGGGCGCCTGGTGGCACGAACGGCAGCCCGGCCGGCGCTCCCCCGTCCAGCAGCGCCAGCACCGCGTCGGTGTCCAGATGGTCGGCGACCAGGTCGCCAAGCGAGTCGAGCCGCGTCTGGCGTACGCCCTCGAACGACGCGTTCCCGGGCTCCCACTGCCGGCCGGCGGCCTGCGCCACCTCGGCAAGCAGGGCCCGGCGTACGCCGTCGCTCTCCAGCGCGCCATGCCAGACGGTGCCGAGCACGCTGCCCTGCCGGCAGCCCTCACCGGGGGTGAACAGGTGCTCGCCGCCCTCGACGGTGAGCACGCCGTGGTGGATCTCGTACGCCGTCGTGACCGAATGCGGGCCGTACGCGCCGGCGGGGCGCCCGAGGACCTTCTCGGCGCCGAAGACGGTGCGTACGGGCAGCAGGCCCAGGCCCTCGACGGTGCCCCGCCGGGACTCGACGTCATCGGTGATGCTGCGTCCGAGCAGCTGGTAGCCGCCGCAGATGCCCAGCACGGGACGACCGGCGGCAGCCCGGCGGGCCAGGACCACGTCCAGACCGCGGGCTCGCAGCCAGGCCAGGTCGGCGACCGTCGCGCGGGTGCCCGGCACCACGACGAGGTCGGCGTCATCGAGCTCCTCCGCGGTCGAGGCGAAGCGGACCAGCACCCCGGGCTCGCTGCGCAGCGCATCGACATCGGTCCAGTTCGACAGCCGGGGCAGCCGCAGGACCGACACGCGAAGCACCTCTCGTCCCACGGGCGGCAGCGCGGCGACCGGGGATGACAGCCCGAGCGAGTCCTCGGTGTCCAGCTCGAGGCCCTCGGTCCACGGCAGCACGCCGTAGGTCGGGCGGCCGGTCAGCCCTTCCAGCATCGCCAAGCCGGGCTCCAGGAGCTTCACGTCACCGCGGAACTTGTTGACCACGAACCCGCACACCAGCGCCTGATCCTGGGGCGAGAGCAGCGCGAGAGTGCCGAACAGGGCGGCGAACACGCCACCCGGATTGATGTCCCCGACCACCAGCACCGGCAGGTCGGCGGCGCGGGCCAGGCCCATGTTGGCGATGTCGGTCGCGCGCAGGTTGATCTCGGCCGGAGAGCCGGCACCCTCGCAGATGACGACGTCGTAGCGCCGGCGCAGATCGGCCAGGCACTCCAGGCTGATCTCCAGCAGAGCGGCCTTGTGCTGCCGGTAGGACATGGCGGACACGTCGGCGTACGGCTTGCCGAGCACGACAACCTGCGAGGTCTGGTCGCTGCCCGGCTTGAGCAGCACCGGGTTCATGGCGGCCTCAGGCTCGATGCGGGCAGCAGCCGCCTGCATCG
>JBBPYI010000007.1:0-6870 GCA_038200075.1 Mycobacteriales bacterium | reverse complement strand
TTCCACAAGGCGGCCTACAAGAACCTGCGCAACGGCGCAGCCACGATGGACACGCTCATCAGCGTCGGCACCCTGGCCGCGCTGGCGTGGTCGGTCTACGCCCTGTTCTTCGGGACCGCGGGCGAGCTGGGCATGAAGCACCCGTTCGAGCTGACGATCCAGCGCAGTGACGGCTCGAACAACATCTACCTCGAGGCTGCCGCCGGCGTCACGATGTTCATCCTGGCCGGCCGCTATCTCGAGGCCCGGTCCAAGCGCGCCTCCGGCTCCGCGCTGCGCGCGCTGCTGCAGCTGGGCGCCCGCGACGTCGCCGTGCTTCGGGACAACGTCGAGGCCCGCATCCCGACCGAGCAGCTCGAAGTCGGCATGTCCTTCGTCGTACGCCCCGGCGAGAAGATCGCCACAGACGGCGAGGTGGTGGAGGGCCGTTCAGCGGTCGACGCCAGCATGCTGACCGGTGAGTCGGTTCCGGTCGAGGTGACGGTCGGCGACAACGTCGTCGGCGCCACCGTCAACGCCGGTGGCCGTCTTGTCGTGCGGGCCACCCGTGTCGGCGCCGACACCCAGCTGTCGCAGATGGCCCGACTGGTCGAGGAGGCGCAGACCGGCAAGGCGCAGGTGCAGCGGCTGGCCGACCGGATCTCCGGCATCTTCGTGCCCGTCGTGATCGCCCTGGCCGTGGCCACGCTCGGCTTCTGGATCGGCACCGGCAACGGTCTGGGTGCTGCCTTCACCGCGGCCGTCGCCGTACTCATTATCGCCTGCCCGTGCGCGCTGGGCCTTGCCACACCGACCGCGCTGATGGTCGGCACCGGCCGCGGCGCGCAGCTGGGCATCCTCATCAAGGGCCCGGAGGTGCTGGAGAGCACCCAAGGCGTCGACACGGTCGTGCTGGACAAGACCGGCACCATCACCAGCGGCACCATGACGCTGATCGACGTCATCACGGCCGAGGGCGTCGAGGAGAGCGAGCTGCTGCGCTACGCCGGGGCGCTCGAGGCCGCCAGCGAGCACCCGATCGCCCGCGCCCTGGCCAGGGGCGCGACCGAGCGGGTCGGCGCACTGCCGGCCGTCGCGGACTTCACCAACCTCGAGGGGCTCGGCGTGCAGGGCGTCGTGGACGGCACCGCGGTGCTGGTCGGGCGCGCCAGCCTGCTGGCTGACTGGGCCCAGCCGCTCACTCCCGCACTGGAGCGGGCCAAGGCCGCTGCAGAGGCGCAGGGGCGTACGGCCGTCGCCGTCGCCTGGGACGGTCGGGCCCGCGGCGTGCTGACCGTGGCCGACAGCGTCAAGCCGACGAGTGCGGCAGCCATCCGGCAGCTGCGCGCCCTCGGGCTGACCCCGGTGCTGCTGACCGGCGACAACCGGGCCGTGGCGGAGGCGGTGGCCCGCGAGGTCGGCATCGACATCGGCGAGGACACCGTCATCGCCGAGGTCCTGCCGGCCGACAAGGTCGCAGTCGTCAAGCGTCTGCAAGCCGAAGGCAAGCGGGTCGCGATGGTCGGCGACGGCGTCAACGACGCAGCCGCGCTGGCCCAGGCCGATCTGGGCCTGGCAATGGGCACCGGCACCGACGCGGCGATCGAGGCCAGCGACCTGACGCTGGTACGCGGCGACCTGCGGGTGGCTGCGGACGCGATCCGGCTGTCCCGGCGCACGCTGCGGATCATCAAGAGCAACCTGTTCTGGGCGTTCGGCTACAACCTCGCGGCGCTTCCGCTGGCGGCCTCGGGGCTGCTCAACCCGATGATCGCGGGGGCGGCGATGGCGTTCAGCAGCGTCTTCGTGGTGACCAACAGCCTGCGGCTGCGTGGGTTCTCGGCGCTGGCCGAGAACCGCTAGCCCCACCTCGTACGCCCCTTCTGCCTACGCCCCGGTGCGCGCACCGGGGCGTACGGCTGTGGCGGCAGGTCGGACGCGTCGACCGACTGCAGCGTGGCGCGGCGGGGGTGGCGTCCGGCACCGTGCGACGCTGCCACCATGCGCGCTCTGAAACGGCTGGACAACCGCGTCCTGGGACCCTCAGGCGGGTCTGCACGACGGACGGCGACCGTGCCTGCGCTGCTGCTGGCGCTGCTGGCCGGTCTCGTCGCTGCCGGGCTGCCAGCGGCGTACGTCGTGGCTGTCGGCGGCCCGACGGTCGTCGCTGCCCTGCTGCCGCTGCTCGCCCTGGTGCCGGTGCTGCTCGTCGCCCTCAGCGGCCGGGACTAGTCACGATCGTCGACCTCATCCGGGTCGACGTCGTTGCGCAGTGCCAGCGCACGCAGGTCCGCCAGATCGCTCTCGGCGATCTGCGCGAGCAACGGGTCGTCGAGAGCCTCGGCGGCGCTCAGAGACGATCGTGCCTCCACCAGGCGCACCCGCAGCTCACGCGCGAAAGCAGTCGTGACAAGCGCGGTGTGGCGCGTCTGACCCGTGCTGTCCATGTCCTGCTCCTCGCGGTGGGGGTGCCGCTGCCGTGCCCAGCCGGGGCCACGGGACACCCGACGGTCGTGTGACCATCAGGACACGGAGTGCACGGCCCTGTCCACCAGAACGGCGACGGCGGCGCCCACCAGCAGGGCCAGCGCCACCCCTGACAGCGCGCCGGCCAGGTCCTGCCGCTCCGTCGTCGTGCTGAGCCGGGTGCGAATCGAGTCGTAGACCCCGGTGAGCTCGTCGCTCGTGGCGGCCGTGTAGGCGCGACCCCCCGTGCCGTCGGCGACCTCTGCCAGCACCTGCTCGTCGACAGGGACCTCGAAGGTGCGACCGTCGGAGACCACGACGCCCGACGAGGTGCCGTACGCGATCGTGCTCACCGGCACCCCCGCGTCGGAAGCCTGCTGCACGGCGTCGGGCAGCGGCGACCCGGCTGTGCTGCCGCCGTCCGCCAGCATGATCACGGCCCCGACGGCCTGTGCCTCCGGGGTCCGGAGCGCCGACAGGGAGGTCAGGACCGCATCACCGAGCGCGGTCCCTCCCGACAGCTCGAGGTTGTTGATCGCCCTGGTCACTGCGGCGTGGTCGGACGTCGCCGACACCTGCAGGCTGGCGGTGCCGTGGAAGCCCACGAGCGCGACGTCGAAGCTGGCCGGCAGGTCCTCCACGAACCTGATGGCGGCGGCCTTGGCAGCGGTGAACCGATCTGGGGCGACGTCCTGGGCCAGCATGGAGCTGGAGGTGTCCAGAGCCACGACGACGGTGGCGCGCTCGCGCTGGACCTCACGGTCGCGGCCGGGTTCGGCGAAGGCCGTCGTCATCGCCGCCAGGCTGGCCAGGACCAGGAGCGCCGGCAGGTGCCGCAGCGGACCCGGGCGTGCTGGCGCGACGCTCGCGACGAGGGCGTCGTCGGCCCACCCGCGCTGCAGGCGACGGCGGCGCAGCTGCTGCGCGGCGTACGCCACGGCCAGCGCCGCGACGGCCAGCAGCAGCAAGAGACGGCCGGGGGCGTCGAGGTACACGCCCGACAGTCCACACCCTGCGGGGTGAGCCGCGTGTGAAGCCGGTTCTGTCGCAGGGTGGTCCTACGGTCGTGGACATGCGACTGCTGCACACCTCCGACTGGCACCTGGGCCGCACCCTGCACCGCGCCGACCTGGCGAAGGAGCAGGCCGCGTTCCTCGACGGTCTGGTCCAGACGGTCCGCTCCGAGCGGGTCGACGTCGTGCTGGTGGCCGGTGACGTCTTCGACCGCGCGGTCCCGTCCGTGCAGGCGGTGGGGCTCTACGACGAGGCGCTGTTCCGGCTGCGGGACGCGGGGGCGCGGGTCGTGGTGACCAGCGGCAACCACGACTCGGCCTCCAGGCTGGGGGTCGGCGCACGGCTGGTGGACGCCGCGGGGGTGCACGTGCGCACCCGGCCGCAGGACTGCGCTGTGCCGGTGCTGATCCCCGACGAGCACGGCGAGGTCGCGGTCTACGGGCTGCCGTATCTCGAGCCCGAGGCGGTGCGCGCCATGCTGCCGCCCGACCCTGGCGGCAGCGTCGAAGAGCCACGCGGCCACGCCGGGGTGCTCGGCCGGGCGATGGACTGCGTCCGGGCCGACCTCGCGACCCGACAGGCCCGCTCGGTGGTGCTGGCGCATGCCTGGGTGCACGGCGGTGCGGGCAGCGACAGCGAGCGCGACATCACCGTCGGCGGGGTCGCGGCGGTGCCCGCGGCGGTGTTCGATGGCATCGACTACACGGCACTGGGACATCTGCACGGGTCCCAGGTGCTGCGGCCAGGTCTGCGCTACAGCGGCTCACCGCTGGCCTACTCCTTCTCCGAGGCCGCCCACGTCAAGGGCTCCTGGCTGGTCGAGCTCGACGCCGGCGGCCTCGGGGTGGTCGTCCAGATCCCGTCGCCGCCGGCGCGCCGCCTGTCCGCACTGGCCGGGACCCTGCCCGACCTGCTGACCTCGCCGACCCACTCGACCGTCGAGGGCGACTGGATGTCGATCGTGCTGACCGATCCGGTGCGCCCGGAGGAGGCCATGACCCGGCTGCGACTGCGCTTCCCGCATGTCCTGGTGCTGGAGTGGCGTCCCGAGGGTGCGGTGGCCGATGGTCGCTCCTATGGCGCGCGGGTGGCCGACCGCGACGACCTGGAGGTCGCAGCCGAGTTCGTCCGGCACGTGCGCACGGGCGGGTCGGGCGACGCGACCGGCGTCGCGGACGACGACGAGCGGGCGCTGCTGCGGCAGGCGCTGGAGGCCGGCCGGATCGCGGCCGCGTCGGCATGAGGCCGCACCGGCTGCGGCTGCAGGCCTTCGGCCCGTTCGCCGGCAGCGTGGAGGTCGACCTGGACGCGCTCGCCACGAGCGGGCTGTTCCTGCTGCACGGCGAGACCGGCGCCGGCAAGACCACGCTGCTGGACGCCCTTGGCTTCGCCCTCTACGGCCGGGTGCCGGGGGTCCGGGGCAAGACGGGGCGGCTGCGCTCGGACCACGCGGACCCCGGCCTGCGCACCGAGGTCGAGCTCGACGTCACCCTCGGTGGGCGCCGGTGGCGGATCACCCGCAGCCCGGCGCAGGAGCGGGCCAAGGCGCGAGGCAGCGGCACGACGACCGAGCAGGCTCGCGTGCACCTGCAGGAGCACCGGGACGGCAGCTGGGTCTCGGTCTCCACGAGGATCGACGAGGCGGCCGCGGAGCTCGACCCGCTGCTGGGCATGAGCAGCGAGCAGTTCTTCCAGGTGGTCCTGCTGCCGCAGGGGGAGTTCGCGCGCTTCCTGCGGGCCGACAGCAAGGAGCGGGGGGAGTTGCTGCAGCGCCTGTTCGCCACGGAGCGGTTCAAAGCCGTCGAGGAGTGGTTGGTGGCCAGGCGGGTCACCACCGGGTCACGGCTGGCGGCGGCCCGCCAGGAGCTGGAGGTCCTGGCGGCTCGGGTCGCGCAGGCCGCTGGTGAGCAGGCCGTCGAAGGGGTGGATGCCGCGAAGCTGCTCGACCGCGCCAGGGCGCGGTGGACTGTCGCGACCGAGGCCGTGGCGGTCGCGGAAGCCCAGCGCGACGGGGCGCGCCGGCAGGCGCACGAGCAGACCCGCCTCGCCGAGCGGCAGCGACGCCGACAGGCCGCGCTGACGACCTGCGCGCAGCTGGAGCTCGAGGAGCCCACGCAGGCTGCCCTGGAGGCGGAGCGGCTGGCCGCCGCCCGCGCCGCCGAGCTGGCCGCCGTCCTCGATGAGGCGGCCGCCCGGGACGCCGATTACCGGTTGGCCGGCGCCGCCGAGGCCGCTGCGCGCGCGCTGCTGGCCCCGGTCGCCATGGCGCTCGACGCCGGCCCGGCCCTGCTGCGCACCACCGCCGAGCAGGCGCGCCGGCGCGGCGGACGGCTGGACGCGCTCCGCGACGTCGCCCAGGCGCTCGCCGACGAGCAGGAGTCGATCGCCGCGGGCATGCGCGACGTCCAGAGCGCCGGCGCGGCCCTGACGCGTCTTTCCCGATCCCGCGAGCAGCTGCCCCTCCGACGCGACAACGCGGTGGCTGCGGTGGCCTCAGCACGCGAAGCCGGCCAGGAGCTGCCAGCCGTCCAGGCCCGCTGCGCCGTGCTGCGAGGGGCGGTGGTCGAGGCCCGCGGACTGCAGGTGGCCCTGGACCGGTCAGCCGGACTGCACGAGGAGCACCTGCTGGCACGCGAGACGCATATGTCGCTGCGGGAGAAGGAGAGCGAGCTGCGCGAGGCCCGCCTGGTCACGATGGTCGCCGAGCTCGCCGACCGGCTCGTTGCCGATGCGCCCTGCGAGGTCTGCGGCTCGACCGAGCATCCCGACCCCTATGAGGGCGACGGTGACGGGATCACGCGTGACGACGAGGAGCGGGCCCGGCTGCTGGCTGAGCAAGCAGGTCGAGTCGTGGCTGACATCGAGGCGCAGCTGGCCGCAGTGACGGCGACCGCCCAGGGTCATCGGGTTCGGCTCGTCGCGGTCGACCTGCCTGACGTCGACGTCACAGACCTCGAGCGGGAGGCTGCGGTCCTGGCCGTGCGCGCGGCCGCGATGGGGGAGCAGGCGGCCGCGCTGGACGAGGCGCTGGCCGAGCAGGAGGCGTGCGACCTCGTGCAGGCTGCTGGGGTCGCCACCGCCAGTCGGCTCGAGCTTGAGCGCGCCGCCGCGCAGCGCCGCGTCGACGAGGCTCGGGACCGCGCGCACGGTCACCAGGAGCGGCTGGTCGCCGAGCTCGCCGGGGCCCCGGATCTGGCGACGGCCCTGTCGGCCGCCGCTGCGCTCGTGCACGCCTGCGAGGCGGTGCTGCAGGCTGCCGAGCAGTCCGGACGCGCCGGCTCCGACGCGGTCCGCACCGCCGGGGCGGCCGCGGCCAGCGCGGCCGCCGCGGGCTTCGCCGACCCGGCAGCTGCCACCGCCGCGCTGCGCAGTCCCGCGTGGCGGGCCGACGCCGAGCAGCGTCGTCGGGCC
>JBBPYI010000006.1:0-4033 GCA_038200075.1 Mycobacteriales bacterium | reverse complement strand
TGGCCCCAGCAGGACGCACTCGGCGCGACGTCCAGCCCCTGGCAGGTGTGGATGCTCGTCGCGCTGTTCGCCGTCCCGGCGGCCGGGCTGTCCTCGCTGGTCCACCGGGGAAGTGCCCGACTCAGCCGGGCCGAGGAGCAGTTCCGTACCGCCTTCCAGGACGCCTCGAGTGCCATGGCGCTGCTCGATCGCGACCACGTCATCCTACGGGCCAACAGCTCCCTGGAGCTGCTGCTGGGCCGCCGCGAGCTCGTCGGGACCGTCCTGCCGGACCACCTGCGCGATCCCGAACCCCTGCGCCGGGGCCTGGCGGTGCTGTCCACGACCGAGCGCGCCTCGCGCTTCGAGGTGCAGCTCGACCGGGTCGACGGCCAGACCCGGTGGGTCAGCGTGGTCGCCTCCACCATCGGCGCCCCCGGCAGCCAGGAGCAGATCGTGCTGCAGGCCGAGGACATCACCGACCGGCGCCTACTCGAGCAGCGACTGGCGTACGAGGCGACGCACGACCTGCTGACCGGGCTGCCCAACGGACGCGCCCTGAACGACCGGCTCACCGCGGCCCTGCGGGCAGGTGAGCGCCCGGCCGTGCTGTTCGTGGACCTGGACCGCTTCAAGCTGGTCAACGACAGCCTCGGCCACGCCGCCGGCGACCGGCTCCTGGTCACGGCGGCGCTGCGGCTGCAGTCCTGCGTACGCCCCGAGGACCTGGTGGCCCGGCTCGGCGGCGACGAGTTCGTCGTGGTGTGCGACGGCTCCGAGCAGGCCTGGCCGGCTCGGGTGGCCGCCCGCCTGCTCGACGCCCTACGGCCTGAGTTCACCGCCGGCAACGTCGATCTCACCGCCACCGGGAGCGTCGGGGTGGCGGTGGCCGGCGAGCAGGCGACAGTCGAGACGCTGCTGCGCGACGCCGACACCGCGATGTACGCCGCCAAACGGGCCGGCGGCAACCGGGCCGTGGTGTTCGCCGACCACCTGCGCACCGACGTCGTACGCCGCCAGGAGCTCGAGAGCGGCCTGCGCAGGGCGCTGGCCGACGGTCAGCTGACCCTGCACTACCAGCCGATCGTCGACGCGGCCGGTGAGGTCCGCGCCGCCGAGGCGCTGCTGCGCTGGCGCCGGGACGGTCAGGACATGGACCCGGCCGAGCTCATCGCGGTCGCCGAGCAGAGCGACCTCATCCTGGACCTCGGCCGCTGGGTGCTGCGCCAGGCCCTGCAGGACCGCACCAGCTGGCCGGCGGACGTGCGCCTGCACGTCAACGTCTCGGCGCGTCAGCTCGACGCCACCTTCGCCGGGACCCTGCGCGCCGTGCTGGCGGAGTTCCGGCCGCCGCCCGGGTCGCTGTGCCTGGAGCTGACCGAGACCGCTGTCAGCGACGACCTGGACGGTCTCGTGGTCCGGCTCGAGGCCCTGCGCCGGCTGGGCGTACGGCTGGCGATCGACGACTTCGGGGTCGGCAACGCCTCCTTGACCTACCTGGCCCGGCTCCCCGTCCAGGAGGTCAAGATCGACCGGTCCTTCGTGATGGGGCTTCCCGGCGACGCCGGCAGCGCGGCCATCGTCGGCGCGGTGCTCACCATGGCGCAGGCGTACGGGATGGACGTCATCGCCGAAGGCGTCGAGACGCAGGAGCAGGACCGCGAGGTCCTACGGCTTGGGTGCACCACCCGGCAGGGCTACCTGCACCACCGTCCCCTGCCCGCCCGGGAGCTGCAGGCGCTGTGGCATCGCCAACAGGGGCATCGCCCGCAGGACTCGTACGCCGTCCCGCCGCGCCCCCGCCCCACCGCCGACACGATCATGCTGAGGCAGGTCGTCTCCGCCTCCTGAGCCGGTGCCGGGCGGTCAGCCGGACAGCCGGACCGGCATCAGCAGGTAGCGGTAGTCGGCCGGCCCGGTGGCTGCCGCGTCGTCGCGCTTGCCGGTCAGCACGGCCGGCCGGGTGGGGCCGGTGAACGACAGCGTCGTGCTGTCGCTGTCGACCGCGCCGAGCCCGTCGAGCAGGTACTGCGGGTTGAACGCGATCTGGAACGGCTCACCGGCCGCCGAGCCCTCCCAGGAGCACTCGAGCTGCTCGCTGGCCTGGGCGTCGTCGGCGCCGCCGGCCTCCAGCACGACTCCGTCGTAGGAGAAGCCGAGGCGTACGGGCGCGTTGCGGGCAGCGACCAGGGCGACCCGCTTGACGGCCTCCACGAAGGGCGCCGTCGCGATCTCGGCGACCGCGGTGCTCTCGCTCGGGAGCAGCGAGCGGTACTTGGGGAACTCGCCCTCGAGCAGTCGCGAGGTGGTGCGCCGGCCGGCGCCCTCGAAGCCGATCATGCCCTCGGCGCCTCCGGCCCCGGACAGCGCCAGCGTCACCTCGGGACCGGAGGTCAGCGCCCGGGCGGTCTCGGACAGGGTGCGCGCCGGCACCAGCGCGGTGGTGGACACCGACGGGTCCTCCGGACGCCAGGCCAGGGTGCGCACCGCGAGCCGGTAGCGGTCGGTGGCGGCGAGCGTGAGGGTGTCACCCTCGATCTCGAAGCGCACCCCGGTGAGCACCGGCAGGGTGTCGTCGCGTCCGGCTGCCAGCGCCACCTGGCGTACGGCCGCCTCGAAGACGTCCGAGCCGAGCGTGCCCGCGGTGCTCGGCATGGCCGGCAGCGCCGGGTAGTCCTCGACCGGCAGCGTCGGCAGGGTGAAGCGGGCCGGGCCGCAGGTCAGCACCACGCGGGTGCCGTCCAGGCGCAGCTCGACCGGCTGAGCGGGCAGCGAGCGCACGATGTCGGCCAGCAGCCGGCCCGGCACCAGCACCCGACCGGGGCTGTCGGAGGTCGCAGGCAGCCGGACCCGTGAGCTGACCTCGTAGTCGAAGCCGGAGATCTCCAGTCCCGTCTCGCCGGAGTCGTCGGGCCCGACCTCGAGCAGCAGCCCGAGCAGGACCTGCATCGGCGGTCGGGCCGGCAGGGACCTGGCGGTCCAGACGACGGCGTCCGCAAGCGCATCGCGCTCGACCCTCAGCTGCATGCGGTGTCCCACTCCTTGGTCATTGGCGTGCCTGTGAGGCCACACCCTGCCAGAACGGGGGCTGTCCACAGATGGGAGCGACCCGAGAACCAGGGGGTTGATCTGGAGGATGAAGTACTGGTTGAAGTGGTAGGGGTGTGCAGCGCTGTGGACAAGAGACGTCGGCGCAGGTCAGACGGCGTGGCGGCTTGTGTGGTGTGTGTGGACGCCGGCCCCCTCCGTCGGTGGACGGCTGGGGACGAGCAGTCGGCCGTACGGCGTCGTCCACGGGTCCAGCCGGATCCATCCACAGTTGTCCACAGCTTTGTCCCCACACTGTGCGGAACCGGGGTGACGACGGTCACGGCTGGCCGGAGCGCGACTTGATTCGCTGGGTGAGCTCGGCGACCTGGTTGTACGTTGCCCGCCGCTCCGGCATCTGGGCCCGGATCTTGCGGTCGGCGTGGATGACGGTCGTGTGGTCTCGCCCGCCGAACATCTGCCCGATCTTGGGCAACGACAGGTCGGTGAGCTCACGGCACAGGTACATCGCAATCTGGCGGGCGGTGACGAGCACACGCGACCGCGAAGACCCACACAGGTCCTCCATCGTGAGCCCGAAGTATTCCGCGGTGGCGGCCATGATGGTGGCGCCGGTAATCTCGGGTCCGCCGTCGGCCGGGATGAGGTCCTTGAGCACGACCTCGGCCAGCGACAGGTCGACGACCTGTCGGTTGAGCGAGGCGAAGGCTGTCACCCGGATCAACGCGCCCTCGAGCTCACGGATGTTGCGCGAGATCTTGCTGGCGATGAACTCCAGCACGTCCGGGGGCGCTGCGAGGCGGTCCTGGGCGGCCTTCTTGCGCAGGATCGCGATGCGGGTCTCGAGGTCGGGCGGCTGCACGTCGGTGATCAGGCCCCACTCGAAGCGGGTCCGCAGCCGGTCCTCCAGCGTCGACAGCTGCTTGGGCGGCCGGTCGGAGCTGATCACGATCTGCTTGTTGGCGTTGTGCAGGGTGTTGAAGGTGTGGAAGAACTCCTCCTGCGT
>JBBPYI010000005.1:0-6921 GCA_038200075.1 Mycobacteriales bacterium | reverse complement strand
GGTCGAACTGCGGATGCGGAGTGAGCACCACGACGGCGTCCGCCGCAGCGAGCACCTCGGCCGTGAGCTCGACCGCGGTGAGCCGCTCGAGGTCCAGGACGAGATCGGGGACGAGCGGGTCGGCGTACGACACCTCGGCGCCCTTGCGCCGCAGCTGGCGCATGACCTCCAGCGACGGCGACTCGCGGCAGTCGGCGACCCCCGGCTTGTAGGCCGCACCGAGACACAGCACGCGAGAGCGGCTGAGCGCCAGGCCGGCGTCGTTGAGCAGATCGCCCAGCCGGGTCACGACGTACGACGGCATCTGCGCGTTGATCTCCTGCGCCAGCTCGACGAAGCGGAAGGTGAACCCGAGCTTGCGCACGCGCCAGGACAGATACGACGGGTCGACCGGGATGCAGTGCCCGCCGACGCCCGGCCCCGGATAGAACGGCATGAAGCCGAACGGCTTGGTGCGCGCCGCCTCGATGACCTGCCACAGGTCGATGTCGAGCTCGCGGCAGAACACCGCCATCTCGTTGACCAGCGCGATGTTGACGTGCCGGAAGGTGTTCTCCAGCAGCTTGGCCATCTCGGCTTCGCGGGTGCCGTCGACCGGCACGACGGTGTCGCAGACGCGTGCGTAGAACGCGACCGCGGCCTGGGTGGAGGCCTCGTCGATCCCGCCGACGACCTTGGGGGTGTTGCGGATGCCGAAGGTCGGGTTGCCCGGGTCGATGCGCTCGGGGGAGTAGGCCAGCAGGTAGTCCTGGCCGGCGGTGAGCCCGGAGCCCTGGTCCAGGAGCGGCCCGACGACCTCCTCGGTCGTGCCCGGATAGGTCGTGGACTCCAGGACGACCAGGTCACCGGGCGCGAGGACGGCGGCGACGCTGCGGGACGCGGCCTCGACCGCCGTGAGGTCGGGCATCCCCTCGCGCAGCGGGGTGGGGACGCACAGGACGTACGCCGTGGCTCGGGTCGTGCTCAGGTCGGCGGTGAAGCTAAGCCCGGGGGTCGTGGTTGCGGCGTCGGGGACGTCGACGATCCCGGAGCAGCCAGACTGCAGCACGGCGATGCGGGCGGGGTCGCTGTCGTAGCCGACGACGGTGAGGCCGCTCTCGGCGAGGGCGACGGCGAGCGGGAGGCCGACGTAGCCCAGGCCGACGACGCAGGCGGCTGGTGTCTTCTCGGCGGCGGTCATCGCGCCAGGCTAGGACCGGTGTGTCGGAGGCAGCCCCTAGCCTGACTCGGACGGCATCGGCGAGACGGGGAGCGGGCATGCAGCAGGACGGTCTGGAGGCGGCGCTGGCCGCGACGCAGGAGCAGGTCGAGGTGGCGCAGCAGGCCGCCGCGCTGGCCGCCCGGGAGCTGAAGAAGGCCCGGGCCGCCGTCGGAGTCGGGCAGGTCCGCGACCTGCGGCGGGCGCTCAGCGCTGCGGCCGACGCCGCCCGCGCGCTGGCCAAGGAGGCCGAGCAGGCGGCCGCGTCGTACGCCTTTGACGACGGTGAGCACCTGGCGAGCGGGGCCTACGCGCGCGAGCTGCTCGCCGCGGCCGGTGAGTCGGGGCTGGCCATGGTCGAGGACGACGACCGGCTCCTGTGCTACCCGTCGCTGGTGCGGGTGCTGCCCGGCGACGCCGCGCTGGAGATCGACCGGCGCCGCGAGCGGCGGCTGCGGCCGACGGTGGTCGTCGCGGCGCTGGCTTCCGCGCAGGCCCGGCCGCCCAAGGGCCGACCGAAGGCGCTGCTGGAGAGTCTGCTCGGGGCGTACGAGCTGCTGGCGGTCGGCAGCGACCGACCCGACCCGGTGCTGCGGCTCGACGCGCTGTGGCAGGCGCTCACCCTGCTGCCGGGCGCGGCGCGTGACTACAGCAAGCCCGAATTCGCCCGCGATCTCTACCTGCTCGACCAGAGCGGGCACGCCACCAGCAAGAGCGGCCGGGGGCTGCGCTTCCACGCCAGCAGCGGCACCCGCGGCGCCGGCGTGCTGACGACGGTCGCGCGGACCGGTCAGCAGCAGCGCTACTGGGGTGTGTCGTTCAGCCCGCGCTAGGTTGCCGGGCATGAGCCAGGAGGGACCGGTCGCAGGCGTACTCGGCGGGGGCAGCCTGAGCGTGCCGGACTGGACGGCGTTCCTGGCCCGGGAGTACCTCGCGGACTACCTGCCGGCGGGCGGTGCGGCCGTCAAAGTCGCCGTCGCCGGCAGCGCCGACACCGCGAGCCGGTTCGACCGGGCCCTCGGTGCAGCGTCCGACACCGCCGGCTGCGTCTACGTCACGGTGTCGGCCAGCGACGTCAAGCTGTCCCACATCGATGCGCTGTTCTTCGCCGTGGCCCGCCAGCTCGACTGGGACGCGCTGGCCGCCGACGTCGTGCGCCGGGCCTACGACGCGATCGCCTTCCCGGCCGGCGCCGGGCTCACCGTCGCCGAGGTTGCGGCCGAGCACGACGTCGACGCCCGCGAGCTCTACCGCAGCGTGCGCCGCCAGCTCGAGCAGACCCTGCTCGGCGACCCGGCGCTGGCCCGCGAGCTGCGTCGCGCCGTGCTGCGCCTGGCGCAGGGACAGCTCGGCGGAGGCGACCTGCAGCAGGCTGAGCACGACGCGGTGCTGGGCTGGCTGCGGGGCGAGACCACCTCGCTGGCGACGCTGCGGCCGTTGCTGATCAGCGCGCGGATCGGCCGTACCAATGCCCGCCCGATCCTGACGTCGCTGACCCGGCTGCTGCTCGCGGTTGGCCGGCGCGGCCTCGTGCTGCACCTGGACGCGACCCGGCTGGCCGAGAGCCGGCGCCCGCCGGTCGAGCAACGGTCCGGCGTCTACTACTCCAAGGCGGCGGTGCTGGACGCCTTCGAGGTGCTGCGCCAGCTCATCGACGCCACCGATGAGCTGCGCGGGATGCTGGTCGTGGCGGTGCTGCCGCCGGAGCTGGTCACCGACGAGGGGCGCGGGCTGCCGGCCTACACCGCGCTGCAACTGCGGGTCGCCGACGAGGTGCGCGACCGGCGGCGGGCTAACCCGTTCGCGGCGCTGGTGCGCCTGGAGGTCAGGTTGGAGGCGGTCCCGTGACGATGACCAGCGAGCAGGTCGCCCGGCGCCGAGCGGTGGAGGCGCTGCGCTCCGGCGTGCCCAGCTGGGACGCCGTCGCGGCCCTCGGTTCCGGGCAGGGCGAGGCCGAGGACCGCTTCGCCGCGCTGCTCGATGGTGCCGACGGCGGCCGCAGCGGCGGGTTGCTGCTCGGCGCGGGCTTCGGCGCCGGCAAGAGCCACCTGCTGACCCACCTGTCGGCGCTGGCGCAGGAGCGAGGCTTCGCCGTCAGCACCGTCGTGGTCAGCAAGGAGACGCCGCTGCACGACCCGGCCAAGGTGCTGCTGGCAGCCGTCGACACCCTCACCGGCCCCGGCCGGCTCGGCGGCGTGCTGGCCGAGGCGGTGGCCGGGCTCGACCCCGATACCGCGGCGTACGCCGAGCTGCGCCGCTGGGTCTCCTCGCCGGCCGCCGACCTCGACGAGCGGTTCGCGGCCACCCTGCTGCTGCACGAGCGGCTGGTCGGCCGGGAGGCGCCGGAGGCCGACGAGGTCCTTGACGCGGTCGTGCGCTTCTGGTCCGGCGACCCGCTGCGTACGCCCGATCTTCGGCGGTGGCTCAAGGGCGTCGGGGCCGGCGGGCTCTACACCTTCGTTGCCGTCCCGGCCCGCGAGCTGGCCCGGCAGCGGCTTCGAGTGCTATCCCGGCTGCTGCGGGCCGCCGGTCACGCCGGCTGGGTCGTGCTGTTCGACGAGGTCGAGCTGATTGGCCGCTACTCGCTGCTGCAGCGCGGCCGGTCCTACGCCGAGCTGGCCCGCTGGTCGGGCGCGGCCCGGCACGACCCCGATGCGCCGATGGCCAGCGTGCTGGCGCTCACCGACGACTTCGAGGCCGCCGTACTGGTCGGCAAGCAGGACCGCACCAAGGTGCCTTCGGCGCTGCGCGACAAGCAGACCCCGCAGTGGGCCGAGACCGCAGCCCTGGCCGAGAAGGGGATCCGATCGCTGGAGCGCGACCTGCTGCTGCTGTCCGCGCCCGACGTGGCCGAGCTCGACCGGGCCTACCGCACGCTCAAGGATCTGCACGGCCAGGCCTACGACTGGTCTCCGCCGGATGTCCCGGGGCTGGAACGGCTCGGGGCGACCCGGATGAGGCAGTACGTCCGGGCGTGGATCAACGCCTGGGACCTGGTGCGGCTCGACCCCGACCACCAGCCCGACCACGCGCTCGTCGAGGTGGCGAGCTCCTATGACGAGGATCCGGCGCTGGAGCAGGACTGAGTCGGGTCTGCGGGCGGATGCGGCCAGACGGGTCCCCCTGCGGCTGAAGTCGACACGTCACAGGGCAAGGTGCAGACGCAACGCCTCATCCAACGCCGCCAGGCTCTGGCTGGGGAGTCGCCCCACCGGCGCGTCGATCCGGTCCACGGACACGGAACGAACCTGCTCTGCCTGTGCCTTGCTGTCCACCGCCAGTCCTGCTGAACCGGCCGGCATGAAGACCTGAAAGGGCAGCACGCGCGACACGTTGCTCGTGACGGGCACGACCGTGACAACACCCCGGTCGAGGCGGGCCGCCGTTGCATTCGCTCGGTCGTTGCTGACGATCACCGCCGGACGTCGTCGGTTGGCCTCGTTGCCACGCACCGGGTCGAGGTCGACCCAGCAGACGTCTCCGCGCCTCACGACAGGGCTTCGCCGGCGACGGCGTCCCACACCTCGGACTCGCCGGACGCCTGCCACTCCTGCCAGGCCTCGGCGTAGCTCTCCTCGAGGTCGGACTGACCTAGCAGCCGGACGGCCTCCTGCACTCCCGCGGACCTGGAGGGCAGCCCGCGCTTGCGGACGTGGGAGTCCAGGCGCGCAAGATCGCGCTCTGACAGGCTGACGCTGACCTTCATGCCTCGATGCTACTGCGGTAGGAAGGGCGGTAGCAAGCAAAGGGTCAGAGCCTGCGCGCGCTCGGCGGCCCGGGGGGCTGACCGGGCCCGGGGAGTATCGATCACGGTGCGGCGGTTCCGGGCTACGACCAGCACGGGAGGGGCTGTACGGGGGGCGCCTCACGGACCGCGGACATGGCGGACCCCGAGCCACTTCCTGGTCGGAAGACCAGGGCCGGCTGGACACGGCCGGCGGCTCGGGGTCGGGTGCCTGTCTGGGACTCGCCGAACGCCCATGGGGGCGCGCGAGAGACTCAGCGTGCAGTCCTTGCGGGCGTCCTAGCGGACAGCCACCTCACATGTCCGATTGCGTATCAAGTCTCGGACCACCTCCTCTCCAGTGTGGCGGAAGCGTAAGACGGCGCCGGCGAGTTGTCACGGCGAATTTTTGCGCGCGGCTCAGGTCCAGATACCGCTGCCGAACGCCAGGCAGACCGCCAGGGTGACGGCCGCGAGCAGCGTGCCCGTGACGGTCTCGAAGCGCTCGGTGATGTTCGTGGAGATCATCATCGACCAGCCGCCGACCAGGACCCCGGCGAGGGCCAGGACGGCGGCAGCGTCGTACGCCCCGGTCAAGGCCACGACGATCGCGACGGCGGCGATCGTGAGGGTGGCGTACGCCCAGAGCTGGTCGGAGGTGCGGTGGGTGGGCTGGTGGGTGGGCTGGTGGGTGGAGGTCACGGTGGCTCCCGGGGCTCGTACGAGCGGCTCGGGGCAGGGGCCGATGCCGTGATCGTGCTCCTGCCGACGGCTTCGGGGCAAGCACCGGTGGGTGCAGGCAGTTCACCCGTACGGCGCTGAAGTCCGCCCTGGCGGCCGCCGACCCCCTCTGCGTCAGGACGACGCCCGACCAGGAGGCCCCGTGAGCACGGCACCCCAGACCCGCCCCAGCGCCGCCATGTCGCTGCTCGAGCGAGGGGTCCCGCTCTCGCTGCTGCTGGACCTGGCGCTGGGTCCGTACAGCCGCGAGCTGATGGAGACCGAGCGGGCGGACGTCCCCGCACAGCGGCCGCCGGCGACCTGACCGGGGCTACTGTCCCTGCATGGGACGAGCAGTGTCGGCGGGGGGCGTCGGTGAGGGCTGGCAGGCCGAGCTGCGCCGCCGCGGCTACCGACTGACGCCCCAGCGCCAGCTGGTGCTCGAGGCCGTCGGCGAGCTGGGGCACGCGACGCCCGAGGAGATCGTGACGACGGTCCGGCGTACGGCCTCCGGGGTCAACATCTCCACCGTCTACCGAACGCTGGAGCTGCTCGAGGAGCTCGGGCTGGTGCAGCACGCCCACCTTGGGCACGGCGCGTCGACCTACTCGGTCACCTCCGACGACGACCACGTGCACCTGGTCTGCCGGGACTGCGGCGGCATCGAGGAGGCCCCGCCGTCGGTCGTGGGGCCGATCGTGGCTGAGCTCGCCGCCACGCGGGGGTTCACCGTCGACGTCGGGCACTTCGCGGTCTTCGGACGCTGCCGGGAGTGCTCGGCGGTCTGAGGGGTGTACGCGAACCGCACCGATGGGCTCGGCGGGCTGTCGGCGGACGCTGTCCGGCGCCAGGGTCGACCTGGTGCGGTAGCCCCAGGGTATGTCTCATTCTGGTCACTTCGACGTCGCGGGGCAGGAAGTCGACGCCGCGAGGCGAACCAAGCCCCTGGACGCACGTCCTACAACATGAGCCCCACAGCACACGTGGGGCGTCTCGCCCGCCTACGGCGGTGCCGCCCCCGCGGCCCACCGGACTGGAGTCACATGAAGATCGCCGCACGCAGGCGCCTGGCGTTGGGCGGTGTCGTGACGACGACCGCCCTCGTCGCCGGGCTGCTCATCGCCCCCGGAGCCAGCGCGCGCGACGGTGGGCTGTCCATCACGCCGAGCGGCGCGGAGAACACCAACGCCGCGAAGGTCCTGACCTTCAACACCACCGACGCCGACCTTCGCTTCGGCGGCGAGGCGACCTTCACCCGCAACGGTCTGCCGTCGACCTT
>JBBPYI010000004.1:0-2877 GCA_038200075.1 Mycobacteriales bacterium | reverse complement strand
CGTGCAGCTCGCCGGTCTCGGCATCGACAAGGTAGGCCGCGAAAGCGCCTGCGTCCCTGCGGAACAGCGTGTTGGACAGCGAGCAGTCACCCCAGTAGAAGCCTTCGGAGTGCAGGCGGGCGAGCAGCACCGACAGGGCATCGAGCAGGCGTACGGCCGTGTCCGGCCGCAACGTCTGGGAGAACAGCGCGCGGTAGGGTAGTGAGAACTGCAGATGCCGGGTGAGCAGGGCGGTTTCGAGCGGACGCCCGTCTGGACCGGTGCGGCCGTCGACGATCCCGACCGCCTCGACGCACGGCACGTCCAGCCGCTCCAGGTCACGCAGCAGCCGATACTCCCGCCGCGCGGAGTGCTGCCCGACCTCCTTGACGGCGTAGACCCGGCCCTGCGATCGCACGAAGCGCACGATGTGCCGGGAGATGCCGCGTGGCAGCGCGACCAGCTGGTCGGCCGGCCACTGCTCGAGCGGCACCGACCACGGCAGGTCGAGCAGCAGCTGCCCGTCGTCGATCCCCGTCAGGTTCAGCACGACCCCACCCTGTCACTCACGCCAGCTCGGGCGCGACCTCCTGCACCAGGGCGTGCAGCTCCTTGACCCGCTGCGCCTGCGCCGCGGGCATGACCAGCGTTGCGGTCGGCGTGTGGACCACGACCAGCCCCTCGCAGCCGACGAGGGTCACCAGGTGGTCGGGATCGGAGGAGGCGACGACGTTGTCACGGCTCGCGTGCAGCACCGCGTGGGCAGCCCCGACCGCGTTGCCGTCCTCGTCGACACCGACGGCGGCGCCGTACGCCGGCCAGCTCCCGACGTCGAGCCACCGCGCGGCCAGGGGCAGTGCCGCGACGGTGAAGTCCGGCGAGGTCGACGCCGGCTCCATCACGCCGTAGTCAATGGACAGCTTGGTCAGGGTCGGCCATCCGTCGCGAGCCAGCTCGTCCCAGCCGGGAGTGCCGTAGGCGGAGCCCATCTCGCGCAGCAGCGGGGCGGCGTCGGGAACGAAGGCGTCGACGGCTCGCAGCAGCGTGGACGCCCGCCAGACGAACATGCCGCTGTTCCACAGATAGCGCGACGGACCGGCCGTCAGGAAGTCGGTGGCCAGCTCCAGCGAGGGCTTCTCTCGGAAGGTCGACACGACATGACCGCCCTCGAGCGGCTCGCCGAGCTCGAGATAGCCGAAGCCGGTGGCGGGAGCGTCCGGCACCACGCCGAACGTCACCAGGGCATCCTCGCGAGCCTCGGCCAGCGCGAAGGCCTCGTCGAGGGTGGCGGCAAAAGAGCTCAGCGGCTCGATGAGGTGGTCGGCGGTCAGCACCGCCACGACAGCGTCGGGGTCGGACGCGGCGATGACCGCGCACCCGAGGGCGACGGCCGGCAGCGTGTCACGACCGGACGGCTCGACGATGAGCCGGTCGGGCTGCAGACCGGGCACCGACGACACCGCCGCCCGGAGCTGTTCGCCCGCTCCCAGCCAGACCTGCGAAGGGGGCACCACCGAGGTCGCCCGCTCGACGGCGATGTCGAGCAGCGAGCGCCCGTGCAGCAGCGGTACGAGCTGCTTGGGCAGGCCGGCGGTCGAGAACGGCCACAACCGGGTGCCCGAGCCTCCGGCCAGGATGAGCGCGTGCCTCACGAGTCCTCCAAAACAGCAGCACTTCTGGTGGGGGCGGCGCCCTCACCCACCGAACGGACCCGCGCCGCGAGCAGATAGCGCAGCAGCAGCCCCACCCCGAGCACGGCCCGGACCGGGGCGTACGCCGGGCCGGAGTACTGCCGTGACAGATAGCGGAACAGCGCCCGGTGGTGCTCGCGCAGCATCGGCCCGGCCGAGCGCGACGTGGCATGCCCGCCGGTGTGGGTGATGACGGCCGACGGGACATAGACCGAGGACCACCCGGCCTCCCCGAGCCGCCGGCACAGGTCCATGTCCTCGCAGTACATGAAGTAGGTCGGGTCGAAACCGCCGACGGCCTCGAAGGCTTCACGGCGCAGCAGCATGCACGAGCCAGACAGCCAGCCGGCGGTGCCCTCCTGCGGCGAACCGGCCTCGGCGCGATAGGCCCTCGTCCATGGATTCGTCGGCCACCACCAGCCGAACACCGCGTGGCCGATGCCGCGTCCAAGGGACGGGAAGGCCCGCGCCGACGGATAGAGCTGGCCGTCCGGCGTCCGGATGGCGGGGCCGAGGCAGCCGGCCCGCGGCCAGCGCGCCCCGGCCGCGACAAGCTCGTCGAGCGCCCCCGGCGACCAGGTCACGTCGGGGTTGGCGACGACGATCCAGTCACCTTCGAACCCGGACGCGCCGAGGTTGGCCGCCTTGCCGTACCCGAGGTTGCCCCCGGTCTCCAGCAGGCGTACGCCCGGCCCGACAGCCGCGGCAGGGGCGCCGTCGGTGCTGCCGTTGTCGGCGAGGACGACGTCGTACGCCGTGCTCGTCTGCAAGGTCTGCAGGAACGACGCCAGGGACTCCCCGGGGGAGTAGGTGACGACGACGACGCGAAGGAGCGGTCGCGTCACGTCTCGAGGGCGCGGGTGTAGCTGGCCATGTGCGCCTCGGCGCTGGCTGCCCACGTGAACTCCAGCGAGCGCTCGTGACCTGCCGCGCCGAGCTGGGCCCGGCGGTCGGGGTCGTCGAGCAGGCTTGCCAGCGCTACCGCGATCGCATCGGGATCAGGCTCGGTGTAGGCGACGGCGTCGCCGCCGACCTCGGGCAGCGAGAGCCGGTCGGTGGTCAGCACCGGCGCGCCGCAGGCCATGGCCTCCAGCACCGGCAGTCCGAAGCCCTCGCCGTGGCTGGGGTAGGCCACAACCGTCGCGCCGCCGAGATAGCCGGGCAGGTCGGTGAAGCGCAGATAGCCCGGTCGCAGCACCCGCAGGTG
>JBBPYI010000003.1:0-10410 GCA_038200075.1 Mycobacteriales bacterium | reverse complement strand
CGAGCGGATGCTGGGAGCGGCCCTGACCGCAGGGATCCACAAGGCGGTGCACGTCTCGACCGCCCTGGTGCTGGGCGACACCGGCGGTCGCGTGGCCGATGAGAGCTGGACCCGCGATCCCGCCCAGGCCTGGGCGTCGGTGCTGGAGGAGACCCGGGCGGTCGCCCACGGCCGGGCGCAGGACCTGTCGGCCCGGGGGCTGGCGCTGACCATCGTCATGCCCGGCATGCTCTACGGACCGGGTGACCCTGGGCCCTTCGGCCGGCTGGCTGCGCAGCTGCTGTCCGGGCGTCTGAACGCGCTCGCCTTCCCCGACCTCGGGGTGACACCGGTCCACCGCGACGACGCGGCGGCCGGTGTCCTGTCGGCCTTGGACAAGGGCGCGGCCGGCGAGTCCTACGTGCTGGCAGGCGAGCCCGTACGCCTGCGTGAGCTCGTGGCCCTGCTGGCGCAGGTCGCCGACCGTCGGGCGCCCCGCTTCACCGTGCCGACGGGTCTGCTCCGGGCGCTGTCGCCGGTCGGGTCGGTGGTGGGACCGAGTCTGGGTCTCGCGCCGAATCTCGCCGAGGTGATCCGCTCCTGCGCCGGGGCGACGTCCTGGGTGTGCTCGGACAAGGCTGAGCGCGAGCTGGGCTGGAGCGCCCGCCCCCTGCGCGAGGGTCTTGTCGACCTTCTCTGAGCGCAGGGGACGCAGGCGGCTCAGGCGGCTCAGGCGGAGATGCTCTCCTTCTCGGCGGGCGTGCCGACGACCATCGAGCGGTAGCTCTCGATGATGGCCATGAACTCGCCGTGCTCCTGGCGGGGCACACCGACGTGGAAGAGCGTCGCGGCGATCTCGCCCGCGACGATGTCGAACTCGAACTCCGAGACGAACAGGTGGGCGTGCGACTCGAGCATGTCGCGGCCGGGATAGCACTTGGGGCCGCCGGTCTGCTCGATCGACCAGGCCGTGACGAGGAACTTGAAGCCCGCGTGGCCCTTCTGGTCGTGGAAGGCCGCGACGTGCGGGTTGCTGTTGGCCGAGGCGTTGTCGTAGAGCCGGTCGGCGAGCACGTCGACGGCGCCCGCGATGCCGTACATGCCGCCCAGGCGCTCGTAGAGCGATTCGGGGGACTGCGAAGGGATGGACATGGCGCACCAGCTTTCGGGGTCAGGGACCGGTGTCGGTCAGGCCGGACGCTAACTCAGACGTGACCTGCATCACAAGAGCTCAGGGCTCTGGTCCTGCGCCAGGGCGTGCGCGGCCCGCAGCACCTGCTTGGCCGGTCGGCCCAGTGCGGCGGCGGCGGCGGCGACGTCGTCCCACTCGGGCATGGCGTTCACCACCTCACCGGCCAGCAGCCCGAGCTTGATCCGCACCGCCTGACCGTCGAGGTGCACGGTGACCTCTGAGCGCTCCAGGGTGTGCCGGGAGACTTCGTGCTCGCGTACCCCCAGGGTGCTGGTCTCGCGGAACAGGACGTCACGCACCGCAGCCGCGTGGTCGGTCGGGACCAGCACCGACAGGACGTGCGCCGGTCGGCCCTTCTTCATGAGCATCGCCGTGAGCCAGGCGTCGTGCGCCCCGGCTTCGAGCAGGGCGCTGAGAACCCCGGGCCACAGTCGCGGGTCGAGGTCGTCGACGTTCGTCTCGATGACCCGCACGGGGGCGCTCGCTGTCGCCATCGGCTCACCCAGCACCAGCCGCAGGAGGTTCGCGACCTCCGCGGGGTCGCGCCCGCCCGCGCCGTGGCCCGTGCGTGACAGCACCATCTCGGGCAGCGGGCCGTACGCCGTGACGACGCTGGCGAGCAGCGCCGCCCCCGTCGGCGTGGTCATTTCCTTGGCCACCGGGCCGGCCAGGACGGGCGCACCTGCGAGCAGCTCGAGCACCGCGGGGGCGGGTACGGGCAGCGGTCCGTGCGCCCCCCGGGTGCGGCCCGAGCCGAGCACGACCGGTGAGGCGGTCAGGGCGGTCAGGCCCAGCGCGTGCAGTCCCGCGGCGGCGCCGACCACGTCGGCGATCGCGTCGAGTGCGCCGACCTCGTGGAAGTGCACGTCGTCGGGCTCGACCCGGTGCACCCGCGCCTCGGCGGCGGCGAGCCGCGCGAAGGCCGCCAGAGCAGTGGTGCGTACGGGCAGCGCGAGCTCGGCCTGCTCCAGCAGCACCCGCACCGCCGCCCAGGTGCGGGTGACGGCTGTGTCAGTGACGCCGACGTCGACCTTCAGCGCGCCGAGACCGCCGCGCGTCACGGTGGATGCGGTCAGGCGGATCGGCTCGACGCCGACCGCGTCGACGGCCGACTGCAGCACCGCCAGGTCGACCCCGGCGTCTACCAGCGCCCCGAGCAGCATGTCGCCGGAGATGCCGGCCGAGCAGTCCAGCCAGCCGATCACCGCAGGGTCCGTCGAGCCACCCGAGCAGCGAAGACACCTGCTCCGAAGCCGTTGTCGATGTTCACCACCGTCACGCCCGGGGCGCAGGAGTTGAGCATCCCGAGCAGGGCGGCGAGTCCGCCGAAGCTCGCGCCGTAGCCGATGCTGGTCGGGACCGCGATCACCGGTGTGCCGACCAGGCCGCCGACGACCGAGGGCAGCGCGCCCTCCATGCCGGCCACGACGATGAGGCAGTCGGCGCGGTCCAGGGCCGGCCGGGCGGCGATCAGCCGGTGCAGCCCAGCCACCCCGACGTCGTCGATCCGCTCCACCTCGGCGCCGAAGACTCGCGCGGTCAGGGCCGCCTCCGCGGCGACCGGACCGTCCGAGGTGCCGGCTGCCAGCACGGCCACGATCCCGCTGGTCCGCGGCAGCGCCCCGACCGCGACGGTGGCGCCGTCGACTGTCACGTCATCGTGCGACGCACGCAGAGCAGCAACGGTGTCGGGACTGGCCCGGGTGACCAGCACCGCGCGGTCGCCGGCTGCCTGCAGCGCTTCGACGACGTCGAGCACCTGCGCGGTCGTCTTGCCCGCGCCGTAGACGACCTCGGGATCGCCGGTGCGCAGCTCGCGGTGCAGGTCGACCAGGGAGTGCATAAGTGCGTCGTACGGCGCGGTCGCCAGCCGGTCCAGTGCGTCGGCCGGATCCAGTGAGCCCTCGGCCACGGCGGCGAGCAGCTCCTGCGCCTGGGCTCTGTCCACGGCAGGCAAGGCTACGGCGGGTCGTACCCTGACGCCGTGGACGCGACAGCGCTGGGTGTGCTCGCTGTCGGCTCAGCCGTCTTCGCGCTGGTGGTCGTGCTGGCGGTGGCGGTGCGGGTCGGACGGCTGCTGCGGGCCTACGACGGGCTGGTCGCCGGTCAGGAGGGCGCAGGCTTCACGGCCGCAGTCGGGCGGCAGACGGCCCTGGCACAGCTGCTGCGTCGTGACGTGCAGTCGCTGCGCGAGGACGTCGCCGCAGCCCGCACCGACCTCGCCGACGCGCTTCGGCATGTCGCGGTCGTTCGCTACGACGCCTTCGGTGACGCCGGCGGTCTGCTGTCGTTCTCTGCCGCCCTGCTCGACGACCGCGGCGACGGGTTGGTGCTGACCTGCATCACCGGCCGCTCGGACACCCGCACCTATGCCAAGGCGGTGCAGGCCGGTGCAGGCGAGCAGGCGCTGTCACCCGAGGAGCAGGAGGCGGTCGCCAAGGCCACAGCAGTGCCGAGCGGGTCGGTCTGATGCGCTACGGCTTCCTCGGTCCCGCAGGCACGTTCACGGAGGCGGCGCTGCGGACCTTGCCGCAGGCAGAGGACGCAACCCTGCTTCCGTACTCCTCCGTCGCCGTCGCTCTGCAGGCCGTGCGCGACGACGAGGCCGACGGCGCGATGGTGCCGCTCGAAAACTCCGTCGAAGGCTCGGTGGCCACCACGCTCGATGAGCTGGCCGCCGGCGCGCCTCTGCAGATCGTGCGCGAGGTGCTCGTGCCGGTGGCCTTCAGCCTGCTGGTGCGACCGGGAACCACCCGCGAGGACGTACGCGTGGTCGCGACCCATCCGCATGCCGAGGCGCAGTGCCGACGGTGGCTTCGTTCGGAGCTCCCCGACTTGCAGGTGGTGCTCACGACCTCGACCGCTGAGGCCGCGCGGGCCGTCTCGATGGGAACCTACGACGCTGCCGTGTCCGCGCCGCTGGCCGCTGCCCACTACGGGCTGACGGCGTTGGCCCGCGACCTGCAGGACAACGAGGGAGCGGTTACCCGCTTCGTGCTGGTGTGCCGCCCCGGTCCGCCTCCTGAGCCGTCCGGGGCCGACCGCACCACGCTGTTCGCCTATATCCGTGAGGAC
Organism: Mycobacteriales bacterium; assembly: GCA_038200075.1. Taxonomy (GTDB): domain Bacteria; phylum Actinomycetota; class Actinomycetes; order Mycobacteriales; family SCTD01; genus SCTD01. Next base: position 6,164 of record JBBPYI010000003.1, on the reverse strand, counting down.
CAGCCCGGGGCGCTGCTGCAGGTGCTGACGGAGTTCGCCGTCCGCGGCATCAACCTCTCGCGCATCGAGTCGCGCCCCACTGGCGACCGGCTCGGCCGCTACTTCTTCTCCGTCGACTGCGACGGGCACCTTGCCGACGCGCGGGTCGGCGAGGCGCTGTCCGCGCTGCACCGCGCGTGCGCAGACGTGCGCGTGCTGGGCAGCTACCCGCGTGCCGACGCCCGGACCACCCAGATCCGTCCTGGTACGACGGACGACGACTTCACCAATGCCGCAGGCTGGTTGGCGGCGCTGCGCCGGGGCGATCGCTAGCTGAACAGACCTCCGCCGCCGCTCTGGCCGTGGTTGTGCTTGGGCACGACCGGGCCTTCGCTGGCCTGCACCACCAGGAAGCCCTGCCCGGCGAACGCCAGCTGGAAGGCCTCGCCGCTGCCCCGACCGATCAGGGCCGATGCGCCTGCTGTCCGGACGAGCCGGGTCTGCAGCGTGCTGCTCCAGGCGATAGCCGCCTGCAGATCGGCGTAGGTCGGCGCCTCCCCCGTGTTGAGCACGACCGGGGTCCCGAAGGCACTGACAACGAGGCGGCCCGTACCGGTGAAGACCATGTTGAAGACGCCGCCCGACAGCGCGGACGCGCCCTCGACCCGGCGGATGTCCCAGGTCAGTCCGGGTTCGAAGGCCAGCACGTTGGCGCCGTTGACGGTGACGGAGTCGCCGTCGAGATCGAGCACGTGCAGCTCGTTGCCGTCCTGCGCGAGGAAGACGTCACCCCGACCGCGGCAGCGCATCAACGGCACGCCCTCACCGGTCAGCGCCTTCTTGAGGAAACGCCCGACCCCGCCGGCGCCTTCGTAGGCGAACGTGACCTCGCCCTGGTAGGCCACCATCGAGCCCTGCCGGGCGAGCACCTCCCCGTCCAGGCGCACCTTGAGCATGCGGGGGTTCTGCAGCGCCATCGCGTCGTCGCTCGTGCTCTCGAGGTTCTCGCCGAACAGGTTGCTGCGCATGCCGAGGAGCCTATCGACCGGGCGGAGCAGGTGGGCGAGCATGGAGGGGTGCGCACCCGTGTCCGATCCGTCCGGACCAAGCTGCTGGGCTCGGTGCTGGTGATCGCCGCGCTCGGGATGGCGACGTCGGAGACCGCGTCCTACGTCGTGCAGTCGCGGGCACTCGACGAGCGGCTCGACCGCTCGCTGCGCCAGGAGATCGAGCAGTTCCAGGCGCTTGCGTCCGCAGGCGTCGACCCGGCGACAGGACGGGGGTTCGACGACGTCGAGCAGCTGCTGGACGTCGCGCTTGCCCGCAACGTGTCCGACGACGCCGAGAGCTTTGCGGCGCTGCTCGACGGCGCCCCGTTGGTGGTGCCGGCTCCCGGCGGCCCGGTGCGGCTTGCCGACCAACCCCGGTTGCTGGCCGCTCTGCGGGCCCTGCCCCCTGGGTTACAGGTGGCTCCCACCGACGTCGAGACCAGCATCGGGACAGTGCGTTACGCCGCAGTGCAGGTTCGACGTCCGGGCAGCGCCCGGGTCGGGACGTTCGTCGTGGCGTACGCCGTGGACCGGGAGCGCCGCGAGCTCGTCAACAACACCAGGACGTACGCCCTCGTCGCCGGACTGTCGCTGCTGCTGCTCGCGGTCGTCGGCTCGGTGGTGATCGGTCGGCTGCTGCGACCGCTGCGCCTGCTGCGCGAAGCCGCCCAGCGCACCGCCGAGACCGACTTCGGCGAGCCGATCCCCGTCCGCGGTGACGACGAGGTGTCGGACCTGACGCGCAGCTTCAACGCCATGCTGGTGCGTCTGAGCAATGCCTTCACCGAGCAGCGGACGTTCATCGACGACGCCGGACACGAGCTGAGGACGCCCGTGACGATCGTGCGCGGACATCTGGAGGTCCTCGATCCCACCGACGAGCAGGAGGTACGCGAGACCCGCGCGCTGGTGCTGGACGAGCTCGATCGCACCGGCCGGCTGGTGGACGACCTGATCCTGCTGGCAAAGAGCGGCCGGCCCGACTTCGTGCGCCCGGCCGCCTACGACGTCGCCCTCCTGACCGTTGAGGTCCTGGACAACGCGGTCGCCCTCGGCCACCGCCGGTGGCGTATCGACGCCCGCGCCGACGTCGAGCTCGTCGCCGACCGCCAGCGCCTCACCCAGGCGCTGCTGCAGCTGGCCGAAAACGCCGTCCGCTCCACCGAAACCGCGTCGACCGTCGCTGTCGGCTCCAGCGCCACCGATCGCGAGGTGCGCATGTGGGTGCGCGACGACGGACCGGGCGTGGCGCCTGCCGACCGGGAGCGCATCTTCGAGCGCTTCGGTCGCGCCGAGACCGGCCGCGGCGCAGAAGGTTCTGGCTTAGGACTGTCGATCGTCAGCGCCATCGCACACGCGCATGGCGGCCGGGTCGAGCTCGTCAGCGAGCCGGGCGAAGGCGCCGTCTTCACCCTGGTGCTGCCGCGATCGGCGGCCGGCAGGTGAAGCGCATCCTGATCGCCGAGGACGAGGCCAGGATCGCGTCGTTTGTCGAGAAGGGCCTGCGTGCCTCGGGTTTCGCCCCGACGCTGGTGTCAGACGGGGTCAGTGCCTTGGAGCAGGCCAGGTCGGGGGAGTTCGACCTGCTGGTGCTCGACATCGGACTGCCCCTGCTGGACGGCTTCAGCGTCCTGCGCCAGCTGCGTGCGGCCGGCAGCCGTCTGCCCGTGGTGATCCTCACTGCTCGTGACTCGCTCGTGGACACCGTCGCAGGCCTGGAGGGCGGCGCCGACGACTACGTGCCCAAGCCCTTCCGGTTCGAGGAGCTGCTCGCGCGGATCCGCCTGCGGCTCAAGGAGGACCGCTCGCCGGAGCCCACCGTGCTGACGTGCGGGGGGTTGTCGCTGGATCTCCGGACGCGCAGGGCGACGGTCGACGGACGCACCAGTGAGCTGTCGGCGCGGGAGTTCGCGCTGGCGGAGGTCTTCCTGCGCAACCCGGGCACGGTGCTCCCACGCGAACGGCTGCTCAGCCAGGTCTGGGGATACGACTTCGACCCGGGGTCGAACGTCGTCGACGTCTACGTCCGCTATCTACGCAAGAAGCTCGGCGCCCAGCGCATCGAGACGGTGCGCGGCATGGGCTACCGGCTGGTCGAGCTCGAGTGAGGCTGAGCCCCTGAGCCGGTGCCACCCACGCCGGTAACCTCGCCGGGGTGATCGACCTCAAGCTGCTGCGCAGCGACCCCGACCGCGTGCGTGCCTCTCAGGTCGCCAGGGGCGACGACCCGACGCTGGTCGACGTGCTGCTCGCGGCCGATGACGCTCGGCGGGCGGCGGTGACCGCAGCCGATGACCTGCGGCGCCAGCAGAAGGAGGCCTCGCAGGCCGTCAAGGGCGCGAGCTCCGAGGAACGGCCGGCGCTGCTGGAGCGGGCCAAGTCGCTGGCTGCCGACGTCAAGGCGGCCGAGGTGGGCCAGACCGACGCCGACGCCGCTCTGCGCGCGGCCCACCTCGCGATCCCGAACGTCGTGCTCGACGGTGTGCCCCCGGGTGGGGAGCAGGATTTCCGCGAGTTGCGCCAGATCGGCGAGGTGCCCACCTACGACTTCGAGGTCAAGGACCACCTCGACCTCGGCACAGCCCTCGGCGCCATCGACACCGAGCGCGGCGCCAAGGTCAGCGGCAGCCGCTTTGCCTTCCTCACCGGATGGGGAGCGCTGCTGGAGCTCGCGCTGATCAACCTGGCGATCGGACAGGCCGTCGAGGCCGGCTTCAACCCGGTCATCGCGCCGGCGCTGGTGCGCCCGGAGGCCATGGAGGGCACCGGCTTCCTCGGCGCCCACGCCAGCGAGGTCTACAAGCTGGAGAACGACGACCTCTACCTGGTCGGCACCTCCGAGGTGCCGCTGGCGGCCTTCCACTCCGGTGAGGTGCTGGACGAGCTCCCCTACCGGTACGCCGGATTCAGCTCGTGCTTTCGTCGCGAGGCCGGCAGCCACGGCAAGGACACCAGGGGCATCATCCGCGTGCACCAGTTCGACAAGGTGGAGATGTTCTCCTACGTCGACCCGGCCGACGCGGCCGCGGAGCACGAACGGCTGCTGGCCCATGAGATCGCCTTCCTCACGGCGCTCGAGCTGCCCTTCCGCGTGATCGAGGTCGCCGCGGGCGATCTCGGCAGCAGCGCCGCGCGCAAGTACGACTGCGAGGCCTGGCTGCCGTCCCAGCAGCGTTGGCTAGAGCTGACCTCGACGAGCAACTGCACCGACTTCCAGGCCCGTCGGCTCGGGGTCCGCTCCCGGGGCGCCGACGGGCTCTCGCCGGTGGCGACCCTCAACGGGACGCTGTGCGCGGTCGGCCGGACCATCGCCGTGCTGCTCGAGGTGCACCAGCGCGCCGACGGGTCGGTGCACGTTCCCGAGGCGCTGCGTCCCTGGCTGGCCGGACGCAAGGAGCTGCTGCCCCAGTGAGAAGCGCTCCTCACCTCGTGGCGACCGACCTCGATGGCACCTTGGTCCGCAGCGACCTGTCGCTCGGCGCGCGCACGGTCGAGGTCGTCGAGCGGCTCGAGCAGGCCGGGGCGGTCTTCGTCATGGTCACCGGTCGGCCGCCGCGCTGGATGGCGCAGGTCGCCGACCAGACCGGCCATCGCGGTCTGGCGGTCTGCGCGAACGGCGCGATCCTCTACGACCTGCACACAGAGCGGGTCGTACGCGCCGACCTGCTCGACCCCGCTGCGGCTCTCGCGGTGGTCGACGCCCTGCGCCGCGACCTGCCCGACATCGGGTTCGCGGTCGAGAAGGGCCCGCGGGGCGGGGTGGCCGGCACCTTCGCCCGCGAGGCGACCTACATCCCGAGGTGGGACAACGGGGAGGTGGCCGTGGAGGAGATCACCGCGATGGTGTCCGGTGGTGTCGTGAAGCTGCTTGCCCGCTCCGAGGGGCACGGCTCCGACGAGCTGCTCGCCGCCGCCCGAAGCGTCCTGGGCGACTCGGCTGAGCTCACCCACTCCAGCTCCGGAGGCCTGCTGGAGATCAGTGCCCCCGGCATCAGCAAGGCCAGTGGGCTCGCCTCGGTGGCAGCCGATCTCGGCATCGAGGCCGGTGACGTGATCGCCTTCGGCGACATGCCGAACGACCTGCCGATGCTCGCGTGGGCAGGCCACGCGGTCGGGATGGCCAACGCCCACCCGGAGGTCCTGGCCGCGGTCGACGAGGTCACGGCGTCCAACGACGACGAGGGCGTGGCCCAGGTGCTCGAGCGCTGGTTCTAGCGGCTACAGGTACTGGCCGGTGCCTCCCGGCTGCGGCAGGCCCTCGGGCGTGCCAGGCGGGAGGGCAGGTCGGCCGCGCATCTGCTCCAGCTGCACCCGCGCCGCCATCTGCTGGGCGAACAGCGCCGTCTGGATGCCGTGGAACAACCCCTCCAGCCAGCCGACCAGCTGCGCCTGCGCGATCCGCAGCTCGGCGTCGCTCGGCACGACGTCGTCGGAGAAGGGCAGGGTCAGCCGGTCGAGCTCCTCACGCAGCTCGGGCGCCAAGCCCTCTGCCAGCTCGACGATGGAGTTCTGGTGCACCTCGCGCAGCCGCACCCGAGAGGCGTCGTCCAGCGGCGCCGAGCGCACCTCCTCCAACAGCTGCTTGATCATCGACCCGATCCGCATCACCTTCGCCGGCTGGCTGATCTGGTCGGCCGGCGACTGCTGTCGCGCCGGGTCGACCGAGCCGTCGGCTCCCATCGAGACCTGTCCGATGGGCTGGCCGTCTGCTCCGACGACGACGACCTGCTGCTGCTCCGGCTGCTCGCTCATGACCTCGATCCTGCCCCACAGGTCCGGACCGACCCTTCGTCGGGCAGGCTGGTCGGCATGAGCTTCGACGTGGACGCCGTACGCCGTGACTTCCCCGCGCTGGCCGAGGGCCTGGCCCACTTCGACGGGCCGGGTGGCACGCAGGTGCCCGCGGCCGTCAGCGATGCGGTCGCTGACGCGATGCGGTCGGCGGTGAGCAACCGGCACGGGCCGTTTCCGAGCAGCCGACGTGCGGATGCGATCGTCGACGCGGCACGCGAGGCGGTGGCCGACCTGGTCGGCGGTGATCCGGCCGGTGTCATCCGGGGTCAGTCGATGACGGCCAACACCTACGTGCTGGCCGGCGCGCTCGCCAAGACCTGGGCGACCGGCGACGAGGTGGTG
>JBBPYI010000002.1:0-4221 GCA_038200075.1 Mycobacteriales bacterium | reverse complement strand
TGCTCAACCAGCAGGCAGGTGCGCTGCCCCAGCAGCTCGATCTCCGGACGATGCAGCATTCCGTCGACGTCGGCGTCACCAGGACGGTCGACAGCATGAGGCCGGTGTGCCCCCGAACTCTGGAGCCATGGCAAGACCTGCGGGCAGATCTGTGCACAACTTCTTGTGCTGGGGACAACCCGCCGGGGCCCGTGGCTGCGGGAAGAATTGACCGTATCAGCGATGCGGCGGTGAGGGTGGACGGTGCGGTGCTGGTACGTGCCGTCGATGTGCTGTGCGCTGCCGACCTGTCCGGTCTTGCCGCGGCCGAGCTGCAGCGACTGACGGTCTTGCTGGCCGGGGCCAGGTCTCGGCTGGCTGGGGTGCAGAGCTCGGCGCTGGCCGAGCTCGCCACCCGCACAGGCGGCCGGGTGCACGACGCGCCCGGTGCTGACGGCACGCCAGGTCCGGCGGTGCTGGTTCAGCACTGGTGGCGCGACGCGACCGGTGTCGGCGGCCCGGCGGCGGGCAGCGATGTGCGCACAGCCGGGTTGCTCGCGCAGCTGCCGTTGGTACGGGCCGCGGTGCTGGACGGCCGGTTGGCGATGAGCCGGGCGGTCGTGCTGACCCGCCTGGTCGGGCAGATCGTCGCCGCAGCGCTGACAGAGGCCGAGCCGTATCTGGTGCAGGTCGCGTTGCAGCGCGACCCGCAGGCGCTCGCGGACTGGGTCCGCCATCAGCTCGCGACGTGGTGCGAACCGCGGTTCGACGCCGATCAGCGCAGTCAGGAGCCCAAGCGCTACCTGCAGACCCGCAGGGACGCCGACGGGATGCTGTCGGGTCGGTTCCGGCTGAGCGCCGCTGATGCCGAGACGGTCCTGACCGTCCTGGAACCGCTGGCCCGTCCGGCCGGGCTGGCTGACCAGCGCAGTGCCGGTCAGCGCCGGGCCGATGCGCTGGTCGAGGTCTTCGCTCAGGTCGCCCGGTTCGGCGACCTGCCTGATGCCGGGGGGCTGCGCCCACAGGTGTCCTACGTCCTGCCCGCCGGCTGGGCCGCCGGAGCCGGCCGGGCGGGAGCTGGCTGGGCGGGTGCTGACCGGGCCGGCAGCTTCACCGACCTCGTGCGGGCGAGCCTGCCCGCCCCGCGCGAGGAGACCGACCGGCCGTGGGCGCTGCCGGCCGAGCACGCCTGCGCGACCGGGGCGTGGACCGGACCGCAGACCCGCGCCCGCATCGAGCAGGTGCTGTGCGATGCCCGGATCACCCGCGTCCTGCTCGACACCCGAGGTCAGGTCAAGGGTCTGGAAGCCCTCGGCGACACCATCACCGCCACCCAACGCGCAGCGCTACGAGCCCGCGACAAGGGCTGCGCGGTCAGAGGGTGCACCAGGCCGCCGGCGTTCTGCGACGCCCACCACCTCGACCACCGCGCCGACGGCGGCAAGACCACGATCGACAACCTGGTGCTGCTGTGCCGACGGCACCACACCATGTGGCACCAAGGCCGACTGACCCTGCACCACCTGCACGTCCCGTGGATCACCGGCACCCACGACCCACCATTCTGACCAGCAGGGAGGGCAGACGAGGAGACGACGAAGGACGCGTGGCACAGGACGCCTAGGCTGGCCGCATGTCCGTACGCCCGATCCGCCTCATGGGTGACCCTGTCCTGCGCACCCCCGCCGTGGACGTCACGACCTTCGACAAGGAGCTGCGCAACCTCGTCAAGGACCTGTCCGACACGATGATCGAGGCGCCCGGCGTCGGGCTCGCGGCCCCCCAGATCGGCGTGGGTCTGCGCGTCTTCGTCTTCGACGTCGATGACGTCTTCGGCCACCTGATCAACCCGGTGCTGCACGTCCCGAGCGAGGAGGAGCAGGACGGTCCCGAGGGCTGCCTGTCGCTGCCGGACCTCACCTTCGACTGCGTGCGCAAGATGCACGTCGTCGCGCATGGCATGAACGTCTACGGCGATCCGATCACGGTGCAGGGCAGCGACATGCTCTCGCGCTGCGTGCAGCACGAGAGCGACCACCTCGACGGCGTGCTGTTCATCGACCGGCTCGACGCCGAGAGCAAGAAGGCCGCGCTGGAGGCCGTCCGGACCGCGGAGTGGTCCCAGCCGCCCGTCATCAAGGCGAGCCCGCACCCGCTGTTCGGGCGCGCGCGCTGACGCCCACCTCATGAGGCTGGTCTTCGCGGGCACCCCCGGACCCGCCCTGCCCTCACTTGAGGCGCTGCTCGCCAGCCGCCACGAGGTCCTCGCCGTCGTGACCCGCCCCGACGCGCCCGCCGGCCGCGGCCGCACCCTGCGGCCCAGTCCGGTGCGTGAGCGGGCCGAGGCCGGCGGTCTTGAGGTGCTGACACCGGTGCACCCGCGCGACGAGGACTTCCAGGCGCGGCTGCGCGAGCTGGCCCCTGACTGCTGTCCCGTCGTGGCGTACGGCGCGCTCGTGCCTCCTGCCGTGCTGGCCATCCCGGCCCACGGCTGGGTCAACCTGCACTTCTCGCTGCTGCCGGCCTGGCGCGGCGCCGCCCCGGTGCAGCACGCGGTCCTGGCCGGCGACGAGGTCACCGGCGCCAGCACCTTCCTGCTCGAGCAGGGTCTGGACACCGGCCCGGTGTTCGGCGTGACCACCGAGGACGTACGCCCCACCGACACCAGCGGCGACCTGCTCGAGCGGCTCGCCGTCGCGGGGGCAGGCCTGCTCGTGCACACCCTCGACGCCCTCGAGGACGGCACGGTCCTGGGGATCGCGCAGCCCGGCGACGGCGTCAGCCTGGCGCCGAAGATCACCGTCGAGGACGCCCGGGTCGACTGGGCCGCCCCTGCCCTGCGCGTCGACCGGCTCGTGCGTGCCTGCACCCCGGCGCCCGGCGCGTGGACCACCCTGCGAGGCAAGCGCGTCAAGCTCGCCCCGGTGCAGCACACCGACGTCGAGCTCGCGCCCGGCGAGCTGCTGCGTCAGGAGTCAGGGCACGGTCTTGTCGGCACCGCCACCACGGCCGTACGCCTGACCGGGGTGCGCCCCGAGGGCAAGGGGGCGAGGGCCGCCGCCGACTGGCTGCGCGGCCTGCGTCTCGCACCCGGTGAGGCGTTCGCGTGACCGCCCCCAAGGACCGCCGGGCGGCCCGGCCGTACCGCCCTCCGGCGGACGACAAGCCCCGTCGGGCGGCGTACGACGTGCTGCTGGCCGTCCGCCAGGACGCCGCCTACGCCAACCTCGTGCTCCCGAAGCTGCTGCGCGACCGGGGGATCAGCGGGCGGGACGCGGCGCTGGCGACCGAGCTGGCGTACGGCGCGCTGCGCGGCCAGGGCCTGTACGACGCGGTCCTCGCCGCCTGCGTGGACCGGCCGCTGGCGAAGGTCGACCCGGCGGTGCTCGACGTGCTGCGGCTTGGCGTCCATCAGCTGCTGGCGACCCGGATCCCGCCGCACGCGGCGGTGTCCGCGACCGTCGATCTGGCTCGCCGGGTCGTCAGCGCCGGACCGGTGGCGTTCGTCAACGCTGTGCTGCGCAAGGTCTCGGCGCAGGACCGCGCCGCCTGGGTACGTCAGCTCGTCCCGGCCGACGATCGTCTCGCGGCGCTGGCGTTGGAGCACAGTCACCCGACGTGGATCGCCAGGGCCTTCCGCGATGCACTCGGTGGGGACCTGTGGCAGACCGGCGCGGCGCTTGCGGCCGACAGCTACGACGACGGCTCGCGGCCCGAGGTGCACCTGGTCGCTCGGCGGCTGCCCCGCGAGGAGCTGGTGGCGGTCAGCGGCGGTACGCCAGGGCGCTTCTCCCCGTACGCCGTCCGGCTCTCCGAGGGCGACCCGGCCGCTATCGGTGCGGTCCGGCACGGGCAGGCGGGGGTGCAGGACGAGGGCAGCCAGTTGATGGCGCTGGCCCTGGCGCAGGCGCCGCTCGACGGACCGGACCGGTTGTGGGTCGACCTGTGCTCGGGCCCGGGCGGCAAGGCGGCGCTTCTGGACGTGCTGGCGGATGAGCGGGGCGCGCGCCTGGTGGCTCTCGAGTTGCAGCACCACCGCAGCCGGCTGGTGCAGCGTTCGGGCGTCGCGCATCCGGTGACCGCCGACGGTCGGCAACCGCCGCTGCGGCCGGGCACCGTCGACCGGCTCCTGCTGGACGCACCCTGCAGCGGGCTCGGCGCGCTGCGCCGACGGCCGGAAGCCCGCTGGCGGCGCCAACCCTCGGACCTGCCGGCGCTGACCCGGCTGCAGGGTGAGCTGCT
>JBBPYI010000001.1:0-5812 GCA_038200075.1 Mycobacteriales bacterium | reverse complement strand
CGTCGGGACCGGGGAGACTGGACCGGTGACCGGTCCCGTCTACCCCCGCCGCTGGGAGGCCGACGTCGTCGTCGCCGACGGCGGCACGGTGCACCTGCGCCCGATCCGCCCCGACGACGCCGGGCGGCTGGCGCACTTCCACAGCCGGCTGTCGCCCGAGACGGTCTACAACCGGTTCTTCGCCTATCGACCGGTGCTCTCGGACGCCGACGTCGCCCGCTTCACCCAGGTCGACCACGACGACCGGGTCGCACTGGTCGCCACCTTGAACGACGACATCATCGGCGTCGTGCGCTACGACCGGCTGCCGGGCACGCACGATGCGGAGGTCGCCTTCGTCGTCGAGGACGCACATCAGGGGCGCGGTCTCGGACCGCTGCTGCTCGAGCACCTGGGCGCGTCGGCCCGCGAGCGGGGCATCGCTCGCTTCACCGCCGACGTGCTGCCGACCAACAGGCCGATGCTGGGGGTCTTCCGCACCGCGGGCTACGCCGTCGCCCGCGGGCTGTCTGGCGGCTACGTCGAGCTGTCGTTCCCGATCACGCAGACCGGCACGTCGCTGGAGGTCATGCGGGCCCGTGAGCACCGGGCGGAGGCCAGGTCGGTGCAGCGGCTCCTGTCACCCCGGTCGGTTGCCGTCGTGGGCGCCTCCCGTGAGCCGGGCTCGCCGGGCCACGAGCTGCTGCGCTCGCTGCTGGGCAACGGCTTCGAGGGCCCGGTCTTCCCGGTCAACCCGGCGGCCTCTCACGTCTCCGGCGTGAAGGCGTACGCCGACGTCCGCGACGTCCCCGACCTGGTCGACCTCGCCGTCATCGCCGTGCCCGCCCCGGAGGTCGCCGACGCCGTACGCGCCTGCGCTGCTAAGGGTGTGCGCGGACTTGTCGTCGTGTCAGGTGGTTTCGCCGATGCCGGCCCTGAAGGGCGGGTGCGGTTGGACGAGGTCGTGCAGCTCGCCCGCGCCGGAGGCATGCGCCTGATCGGACCGAATGCGATGGGCGTGGTCAACACCGACCCGGCCGTACGCCTGCACGCCACCTTCGCTGCCGGTTCGCCGCCGGCCGGGACCGTCGGGGTGTTCAGCCAGTCCGGTGCGCTGGCAGGCACGTTCCTTGCCGAGACCGAACGGCGCGGGCTGGGGCTGTCGAGCTTCGTGTCGATCGGCGACCGCGCCGATGTGTCCGGCAACGACCTGCTGCAGTACTGGCGGGCCGACGAGCGCACCGAGGTCGTGCTGCTGCACCTGCAGGGGTTCGGCAACCCGCGCAAGTTCGCCCGCATCGCGAGGGAGGTCGGCCGCACCAAGCCGGTGGTCGCCCTCAAGAGCGGCCACGGTCAGGGTGACGTCGCGGTCGATGCGCTGTTCGCGTCCGCCGGGGTGGTCCGGGTGGGGTCCCTGGCTCAGCTGTTCTCCACCGCCCAGCTGTTCGCCTACCAACCGCTCCCGGCAGGCCCGCGGGTCGGCATCGTCGGCAACTCCAGCGCGCTCGCGGCCATGGCCGCCGACGCGTGTCGCTCGGCCGGGCTGCAGGTCCCCGAGCTGACCGAGGACCTGCGGGTCCGGCTGCGGGCCCTGACCGGCACGACCGAGACCGCCAACCCGGTCGACCTCGGGCCCTTCGCCGGGCCGTCCGAGCTGGCCGGGGCCCTGGACGTGCTGATGGGCAGCGGCCAGGTCGATGCCGTGCTGGCCGTGGTCGTGCCGCCGCCGAACGCCCGGGACAGCTCGGTCGGCGACCAGCTCGGGGCGGTGCTGACCGCGGTCGGCACCGGACCGCTCCCACTGCTCGCGAGCTTCCTCGGGACCGACGGGGTGCCCCCGGCGCTTGCCGTCGCCGGCCCGAGCGGCGGGCCGGGCCGTGGGTCGGTCCCGTCGTACGCCTCACCGGAGTCGGCGGTGCTCGCGCTCTCACGGGCTGTGACCTACGCGCGGTGGCGGGCCGAGCCCGAGGGCGAGGTCCCCGACCTGGCCCGCGTCGACGGCGCCGCGGCCGCCGAGGCCCTGGCCGAGCTGCCGCTGGACGGCGCGTGGCTGTCACAGGCCGACGCCGCCCGGGTGCTGGGCCACGTCGGCATCGACGTGTGGCCGACCGCCCTGGTCGACAGCGCCGAGCAGGCCGTCCAGGCCGCCGACCGACTGGGCTGGCCGGTCGCGCTCAAGGCCAGCGACGAGCGCTGGCGGCACCGGCTCGACGTCGGCGCGGTCGTGCTCGGGGTCGACGGACCACAGGACCTCAGGCGGGCGTGGGCCGATGTGTCGGCCGTCGCCGGCAACGGTCCGGCCTACGTCCAGACGATGGCGGCGCCCGGCGTGTCGACCGTCGTGCGCCTGGTGCAGGACCCGTCGGCCGGGCCGCTGGTGTCGTTGCGGCTCGGGGGAGTGGCGCTGGACCTGCTGGTGGACCCGGTGACCCGGACCCTGCCGCTCACCGACCGCGACGCTGCCGCCTTGGTCCGGGCCATCCGCGGCTCGGAGCTGCTGACCGGTGAGCGCGGCAGCGGCGACGTCGCGGCGCTCGAGGACCTGCTGCTGCGCGTGGCGATCCTGGCCGAGCTGCTGCCGCAGGTCGCCGAGCTCGTCCTGGACCCGGTGCTGGTCCAGCGGTCCGGGGCAGTGCCGCTGCACGCGGGGGTGCGCCTGCTGCCGCCGGGCAGCGATCCCGAGCGCGGACCGCGCAGGCTCGGCACGTCGTACGCCGTCCTCTGACAGGGTGGGCCCGTGCACATCTCGGCGAAGGCTGACTACGCGGTCCGGGCGGCCATCCACCTGGCGTCGGTGAGCGAGGGCCCGACCAAGGGCGCGGCCATCGCCGCCGCGCAGGGCATCCCGGCGAAGTTCCTCGAAGCCATCATGACCAGCCTCAAAGCCGGCGGGGTCGTGCGCAGCCAGCTCGGGCCGTCGGGGGGCTTCTGGCTGAGCCGACCAGCCGACGCGATCACCGTTGCCGACGTGATGCGCGCCGTCGACGGGCCGCTGGCGTCGGTGCGCGGGCAGCGTCCGGAGCTCGTGGAGTACGCCGGGACCGCGGAGCCGCTCAAGGCGGTCTGGTTGGCGGTGCGCTCGAGCCTGCGTGAGGTGCTGGAGCACGTGACGCTGGCAGACCTCGCCACCAACCACCTGCCCGACGACGTCGTACGCCGGGCGGCGCAGCCCGACGTCTGGCACACCGCCGAGACCTACCTCACCGAAGATCCCCTAGCGCTCGACTAGGAGATCGGCGCCCGGTGTGGCAGGCTCATCCGCATGCCCGCCCACGACCTCATGCTGGACCCCTTCTGGGTCGGTCGTCGCGCGGACTGCTTCGACGAGACCTGTTGACCTGACGCGTCACTGACGCCTCCTGGTCCACCGTCCGTCCCTCGTTGGAGTCTGCCTTGTCACGCCTTCGCGCGTCCCTGTCCGCCCTGCTGCTGGTTGCCCTGACGGCCGGCTGCGCCACCACCGCCACCACTCGTGTCGCCGCTCTCGCGGCGCCGACCACGGGCGGCACCCCCGCTGCGGCCCTGCGGCTGGGGTACTTCCCGAACATCACGCACGCCACCGCCGTCTACGGCGACGCGACCGGCCTGTTCGCCAGGACGCTGGCCGGCACCGCGGTCAGCACCCAGACCTTCAGCGCCGGCCCGGCCGCCGTCGAGGCGCTGTTCGGCGGCTCGCTGGACGCGACCTACATCGGTCCCAACCCGACCATCAACGCCTTCCTCAAGAGCAAGGGCGAGGCCGTACGCATCGTCGCTGGCGCCACGAGCGGCGGCGCGGCGCTCGTGGTTCGGCCCGGCATCACCGACGTAGCAGCGTTGCGCGGTGCGACGATCGCCAGCCCCCAGACCGGCGGCACTCAGGACATCGCACTGCGCTCGTTCCTGAGCTCCCACGGCTTCACGGTCGACAAGGCCGGTGCGGGAGACGTCACCGTCCTCGCGCAGGACAACCCCGTCACGCTGACCGCCTTCCAGGCCGGTGCCGTCGACGGCGCCTGGGTCCCGGAGCCGTGGGCCTCGCGGCTGGTGCTCGAGGGCGGCGGCAAGGTGCTGGTCGACGAGCGCGACCTGTGGCCCGAGGGCGACTTCGTGACCACCCAGCTGGTCGTGCGCACCGACTACCTCGCCGCCCATCCGGACACCGTCCGCAAGCTCATCGCGGCGTCCGTGGAGGCCAACCGTGAGATCAACGCCGATCCGGCCACTGCCAAGGCGGTGGTGAACGACAAGCTCACCGAGCTCACCGGCAAGGCGCTCCCGCCCGAGATCCTCGACCGCGCCTTCGCCCAGATTCGCTCGACCAACGACCCGATCGCGTCCTCGCTGGTCATCTCCGCCCGGCATGCGTTCGCCACCGGGTTGGTCCAGCAGGCTGATCTCACGGGCATCTACGACCTGCGCCTGCTGCGCGAGGTGCTCGGTGCAGATGTCGCCGACGCCGGACTCGGGGCGGTCCCCGCCCCGGTGAAGGGCCCAGCCCGATGAAGGGCCCAGACCAATGAAGGAACAGCCATGACCCTGCTCGACACCCGCACCGAGACGGCCGTACGCCTCAGTGGCGTGAGCAAGCGATTCGGCCAGGGGCCGACGGTGCTCGACGACGTCAGCCTGCAGGTCGCCCAGGGCGAGTTCCTCTGCCTGCTCGGCGCTTCGGGCTGCGGCAAGTCGACGCTGCTCAACCTGATCGCCGGTCTGGACCAGCCGAGCGCGGGCACCGTCGAGCTGCCGGGCGGACGCGCCGCGCTGATGTTCCAGGAGGCAGCGCTGCTGCCCTGGCTCACCGCGTCGCAGAACGTCGAGCTGGCGCTGCGCCTGCGGGGGATCGGCCGGCGCGAGCGGCGTGAGCGCGCCGGTGAGCTGCTGGAGCTGGTGCGCCTGCGCGACGCTGGCGACAAGCGGGTGCACGAGCTGTCCGGAGGGATGCGCCAGCGCGTGGCGATGGCCCGGGCGCTCGCGCAGGAGACCGGGGTGCTGCTCATGGACGAGCCGTTCGCTGCGCTCGACGCCATCACCCGCGATGTGCTGCACGAGGAGCTGGTGCGCCTGCGTGCCTCGCAGTCGCTCACCGTCGTGTTCGTGACCCACAACGTCCGCGAGGCGGTACGGCTGGGAGACCGCGTCGTGCTGCTGAGCTCGCGCCCGGGTCGGGTTGCCAAGGAGTACGCCGTGAGCTGCGCCCAGCCCCGCCGGATCGAGTCGCCGGAGGTCGCCGAGCTGGCCGTCACCATCACCGACGACCTGCGGGCCGAGATCCGGCGTCACGGCGGTCAGTCGTGACCGTCGCCGACCACGACCTGGCCTCACTCGAAGCCGGGCTCGACGCGCTGGAGACCCACGACGCCGCCCGCGTCTCCCGCGCCCGTCGGGTCTTCGCCGCCCTCTGGCCGCCTGTCGTGGCGGTTGGACTGCTCCTGCTGGTCTGGGAGCTGACCTACCGCGCCGGCGTCAAGCCGACCTACGCCCTGCCCTCTCCGGCCGACGTGGGCCTGGTCGTGCTCGCCCAGCTGCGCGACGGCACCCTGCTGCATGCGGTCGGCACCAGCGTCGAGCGGGGCGGGCTCGGCTTCCTCATCGCTCTCACGATCGGCACCCCCCTCGGTCTGCTGGTCGGTCGGGTCCGGGTCGTACGCCGTGGCATCGGTCCGATCCTGTCGGGGCTGCAGAGCCTGCCGTCGGTGGCCTGGGTGCCGGCCGCGATCATCTTCTTCGGTCTTGGCGAGGGCGCGATCTACGCCGTCGTGCTGCTCGGGGCGGTGCCGTCCATCGCCAACGGCATGATCTCGGGACTGGACCAGGTGCCGCCGCTCTATCTGCGGGTCGGCCGGGTCCTGGG